>NZ_JBHXML010000006.1:0-105783 GCF_042720345.1 Kitasatospora sp. NPDC058478
AGCCGGGCGCCCAACGCCGCGGGCTGATCCGCCAAGATCGACCGGACAGGACCTAAGCGGCGGGCCCGCGTCCACGGACGCGGGCCCGTCGCTTTTCGTTGCCGCCGGCGGGCGGCTGGCGGGCGGCGGATTCCGGACGGTGACGGAGCCATCACGCTGCGCGCGAGCCGGGGTGGGGTCGGGAAGTGTCCCCGCGATTAACGTCGCGCTACGAACTCCTCCCATTCCCACCGGAGTTCCCGTCCGGTCGCGAAATTTCGCCCCAACTGCCCTTTTTGGCAGCTGTTCTGACCTACCAGGAGTTGCAGTAGGCTGACCCCGCGATAGGCGTCGCCGCAGGTCCCGTGCCGGAAAGCACCGCGATGTGATGTGACATCAGGTGTCTTTCGGAGGGGGTTCAGGCCGCCAGTCCCATTCGCGCCTTGGGGCCCGGACCGGCTCCACACGGTGCCACCTGAAGAGAGTTTCATGACGTCATTTGTGCAGGAACCCTTTTTCTGGGTCTTCATCGTGGTGATGCTCGCAGCCGTCGGAGCGGCCCTCCAGGCCCGCAGGACGAACCTCGCCCTGCGGAGGCGAAACGTTTCCCTGGAGGAGGCCAGCGCCCTGGCACAGCGGCAGCGCGACGAGTTCGCCGTGCTGCACGACCAGCTGCGGAACCAGCACGCATCCGAGCTGACGGACGTCCGCCGCGACGCCGAGGAGGACACCAAGGCCGTCCTCAAGGCGGCGATGCGGACGCTGCAGGGCTTGGCCGACGAGCAGCAGGTCGTCATCGACAAGGTGCAGCGGAAGTACGGCGACAGCCCGCAGATCCTGGCCGACCTGATGACGATCGACCACACGAACAGCCAGTTCGGCCGACGCGCCCAGGGCATCGCGGTGCTCTGCGGCGGCTGGCTGGGCCGCCGTGAGAGCGTCGCCTCGGTCTACGACGTGGTCCGCAGCGCCCAGGGCCGGATCCGGCACTTCGACCGGGTGCGGATCCACTCCCAGGTCAGCGTCGCGCTCGTCAGCAAGGTCGTCGAGCCCGTCGCCGTCGTGCTGTCCGAGCTGCTCGCCAACGCGACCAACTACTCCGCCCCGGACACCCCGGTGGAGGTCAGCGTCCAGGCCGTCCCCACCGGCGTCTGCCTGATCGTCGACGACGCCGGCCTCGGCATGGGCCAGGAGGAGAAGGACCGCGCGGCGGTGCTCCTGAACCCGGGCGCGCCGATCGGCCTCACCAGCCTGGGCAACCCCCCGAAGTTCGGCTTCGCCGTCTCCGGCATGCTGGCCGCCCGCTACGGCTTCCGGGTCTCCGTCGACTCGGTCTCCCCGTACGGGGGCGTGCGGGCCGTGGTGCTGCTGCCGGCCGAGCTGCTCAGCAGCGAGGTCGCGGCCCCGGCCCCGGCCGCCGCCGTGCACGGCGAGCACCAGGCCGCGCACGGTGACCACCAGGGCGCGCGCGGCGACTACCAGGCCCCGCCGGCGGAGCAGCCCGCGCAGGCGTGGGCGCAGGCCCCCGGTCAGCGGCTCGTGTCGCTGCCCGAACCGGCGGCGCCGCTGGCCCCGGTGCCGGCGGCGGCGGTGACGGAACCGGAGATGACCGCGGACGGACAGCTGCCCCGCCGCCGCCGCAACCGCCCGGTGTCCGTCCTCCCGTCCCCGCAGGACCCCGGCCGGGCCGAGGCGCCGGTGCGGAGCCCCGTCCAGAACACGCCGTCCCGCCTCGGCGCGTTCCAGCGCGGCACGCTGTCCGGGCGCAACACCACGAACACGGAAGGAACCGAGATCCAGTGAGCCGCGATCTTTCCTGGGTGCTCAACGACGTACTCCAGGTACCCGGCGCCCGGCACGCCATCCTCGTCTCCGCCGACGGCCTCCTGCTCGAACGGTCCAGCGAGATAGGCCGCGACGAGGCGGAGACCAACGCCGCCGCGATGAGCTCGATGCAGTCGCTGAGCCGCGCGGTCGCCCCGTTCGTCGGCACCGACGGCGCAGGCGCCGGGGTCTGGCGCCAGACCCTGCTGGAGTACGACCACGGCTGGATCTTCCTGATCGCGGCCGGCAGCGGCGCGTACCTGGCCGCCTCCACCGCCCCCGACGTCGACATGGAGGCGATGTCCTTCCGGATGCAGCAGCAGGTCGGCGCGCTCGGACGGGCGATGTCGGCGGCGCCGCGCCAGAGCACGCTCAGCGGCTCATGACGGCCGGCGGCGAGGAACAGCGGGTCACCGGCGGCTTCATCCGCTCCTACGTGATCACCGGTGGGCGCGAGTTACCGAGTGCGGAGGCCCTGTCTCTGATCACCTTGGTCACCGTCGCGCCCGAGCAGGACCTCCCGGCCCTGCCGAGCCCGGAGACCCGGGCGATCTGGGAGCTGTGCTCCGGCGGCTACCTCTCGGTGGCCGAGGTCGCGGCCCGGCTGGAGCTGCCGGTGGGGGTCGTGAGGCTGCTGCTGACGGACCTGATCCATGAGGGACGGTTGCTGTGCCGGTCGGCCCCGCCCCCGGCCCAGGCCCCGGATCCGAGACTTCTAGAGAAGGTACTGCATGGACTTCAACGCCGGTTCGCCTGAGGACATCTACGTCCCGGGCGCGGTGACGACCGCGGTCAAGATCCTGGTCGTGGGGCACTTCGCGGTCGGCAAGACCACGCTCATCGGGGCCTTGTCGGAGATCGCCCCGCTGAGCACCGAGGAGAGCATGACGCAGGCGTCCATCCGCGTCGACGACCTCCGCGGCGTACCGGACAAGAAGACCACGACCGTCGCCCTGGACTTCGGCCGGCTGACACTCGGCGACGACCTGGTGCTGTACCTGTTCGGCACTCCGGGGCAGCAACGGTTCATGCAGCTCTGGGAGGACATGGCGCGGGGCGCGCTGGGAGCGCTGCTGCTGGCCGACCCGACCCGCCTCGCGGACACCTTCCCCGTCATCGACCTGATCGAGCAGTACGGCCTGGAGTACGCCGTGGCGGTCAACAGCTTCGACCGGCAGGACGAGTACACCGAGGACCAGCTGCGTGAGGCACTCGACCTGCTGCCGCACACCCCGGTGGTGTTCTGCGACGCGCGGGACCAGCGTTCCTCGGCCGACGCCCTGCTGACGCTCGTCCGGCACCTGCTCGCCCGCGCCTCCTGACCTCCCCCGCGCCTCCCTCCCCGCACGCCTCCCGGGTCCGCACCCGCCCGGGGCCACCTCCAAGGAACGACCCATGGATTCTCCGCAGCGACCCGCCCCGCAGTCGCCTCCGCAGGGCTGCCCGATGCACGTCGGCGTGAGCACACCGCTCTACGGGGAGATGTTCTCGTCCGACCCCGGCGCGGTCTACGACAAGCTGCGCGCCAACGGCCCTGCCGCGCCGGTGGAGTTGGCCCCGGGGGTGGAGGCCACCCTGGTCACCTCGCACGAGGCCGCCCTGCGGGTGCTGCAGAACCCGGGGATGTTCGCCCGGGACTCGCGGCGCTGGGCGGCGCTCAACGAAGGACGGGTGCCGATGGACAGCCCCGTCCTGCCGATGATGTTCTACCGGCCCAACTGCCTCTTCACGGACGGCGCCGAACACCTGCGGCTGCGCAAGGCCGTCACCGAGAGCCTGGGCCGGCTCAACGACAACCGGCTCAACCGGCACGTCGAGCGGATCGCCGGCTACCTGATCGACCAGTTCAGTCCGCTGGGCCGGGCCGACCTGCTCAACGACTACGCCAAGCTGCTGCCGCTGCTGCTGTTCAACCAGCTGTTCGGCTGCCCGGCCGACATCGGCGACCGGCTGACCCGCAGCATGTCCGCGCTCTTCGACGGCCTCGACGTGATCCAGGCCAACGAGGAGCTGACCGCCTGCCTGATGGACCTGGTCGCGCTGAAGCGCCGCCAGCCCGGCGACGACATCACCTCGTGGCTCATCCAGCACCCGGCCGGCCTGCGGGACGAGGAGCTCAAGGACCAGCTGGTCATGCTGATGGGCGCCGGCGTCGAGCCCGAGCGCAACCTGATCGGCAACGCGCTGCTCCTGCTGCTGTCCGGCGAGGGCCGCTCCGGACTGCGCATCGAGGACGCCCTCGACGACGTGCTGTGGAACAACCCGCCGATCGCCAACTACGCCACGCACTACCCGATGCAGGACCTCGACGTGGGCGGGGTCCCGATGGACGCGGGCAGCCCGGTGGTGATCAGCTTCGCCGCCGCCAACAGCGACCCCGCGCTGACGGACGCCCGGCTGACCCTCAGCAAGGGGGCCCACCTGGCCTGGGGCGCCGGCCCGCACGCGTGCCCGGCCAAGTCCCCGGCCCAGCTGATCGCCCTGAGCGCGATCGAGTGCCTGCTCAACGCCCTCCCGGACGTCACGCTCGCGGTGCCCGCGGAGAGCGTGGAGTGGCGGCCGGGCCCGTTCCAGCGCGGCCTGGTCTCGCTGCCGGTCCGGTTCAGCCCGGCGCCCGCCCGGACCGCGAGGCCGGCCGCGGGAGCGGACACCGCGCCGGGCGGGTCGCCGGCCGGCTCCGAGGCGACACAGGCGTACCCGCAGGCCACCGCCCCCGCGCCGGGCCGGGCCGGGCAGAAGAAGGGGTGGTGGAGCTCCTTCCTGGACGTCTTCCGGGTCTGACACGCCCCGGGCTCCGATCCGACGCGCCGTCGGAAGCCGTTCCGCCACCGCGGCGTGAACGGAGTCCGACGGCGGTGCGGGTACGTGACGGGGGCAACACGGATCGACGCTTGAGCGCGCTGTTGCTGGGTAGATCGCCGCCGTACTGCCCGCCCGCGCGTAAGGAGCCCCGTGTGACCGCCACGTTGGAAGCCCGCCCCGCAGACCCGGAGCGCCCGGACGGAAGGGTGGTCGACCGCCGTGCCGCCGTGCCGCTCCTGCGCAGGCTGCGGTCGGCCGAGGGACTCGCCGACCCGAGCCCGGTCTACGACGGGCTGCGGGCGCTGGGAGACCTCGTCCCGGCGCCCTGGGGCGGCTACCTGGTCACCGGGTACGACGCGTGCGACCAGGTCCTGCGCGGCAGGACCTGGCTCGTCCCCGACTTCGCGTGGCAGGAACGGCAGACCGAGACGGGGCGCTGGGACGCCGTCGCCACCCAGGAGATGAGCCGGACCCTCTCCCGGCTCAACGCCCCCGACCACACCCGGCAGCGGCGCAGCCTCGGGAACCTCTTCGACCGGAACACCCTGCGGGACATGGAGCCGCAGATCGAGGCCGACGTCGCCGAACTGCTCGACCGCCTGGCCGAGCGAATACGGACGGACGGCGAGGCGGACCTCTCCGCCCTGGTCAGCGAGCAGCTGCCGATCGGCACCGTCGGGCGCTGGCTGGACATCGCGCCCGAGGACTACCCGCACATCCTGACGATGACCCACAACCAGGTGCACGCCCAGGAGCTGCTGCCCACCAAGAGCCAGCTGGCGGTCTCCGAGCAGGCCACCATGGACCTGCGCGAGTACTTCACCCGCCTCGTCCGGGAGCGTCGCGACAACGACGGCGACGACGTGATCGCCGGCTGGATCCGCACCTGGGACGCGCTGGAGTCCGACCGCGAGGCCACCGACCGGATGGTCTACCAGCTCACCATGTTCGTCACCATCGCGTCGCTGGAGACCACGGCGACGCTGCTCTCCTCGCTGGTGTGGTCGCTGCTGCGGTCGCCCGGCCGGTGGGAGTGGCTGCGGGAGCGGCCGGAGCACATCGACGACGCGATCGACGAGGCGCTGCGCTACGACCCGCCGGTCCGCGTCAACAGCCGCGTCGCGGGCGAGGACACCGAGCTGGCCGGGGTGTTCCTGCCCAAGGACACCATGGTCCACGTGATGTACGGCGCGGCCAACCGCGATCCGCGCCGCAACCCGGACCCGCACACCTTCGACGTGCTCCGCCGGGGCACCCACCTCACCTTCGGCGGCGGCGCCCACTACTGCCTCGGCGCGGGCCTGGCCAGGCTGGAGGCACGCGCCCTGCTCGGCCAGCTGCTGCGGCGCTTCCCGACCCTGAGGGCGGCGAGCCCGCCCGAGTACGCACCCCGGATGGTCTTCCACCGGGTGACGTCCCTGAGAGTGGCCGCATGAACGTGTTCCCGCAGGTTCCCCAGGTTCCCCAGGTGCCGCAGTACCCGCCGCACGCGGCGCAGCCGTCGTACCTCCCGTACCCGTACCCCGAGCCCGTCGCGTCGCCCGTCCCGCAGCCCGCCCCGGAGCCCGTTCCCGCGCCCGCGGTGGCCCGTACGGTCCGTACCGAGCGCCAGGGCCCCGTGCTCCACATCGAGTTGGACAGCCCGGCGACCGGGAACGCCGTCACCTCGGCCATGCTGGACGAACTCCTCGCCGTGCTGGCCGTACCCGATCCGGCCGTGCGCGTGATCGTGCTGTCCGGGGCCGGCCGGGACTTCTGTCTCGGCGGCGACCGCGACGAACTCTTCGCGGGCCTGGAGCAGGACCCGACCGGCGGCGGCATACGGAGCTACGGGGAGAAGGCCCGCAGGGTCTGCGATGCCCTGACCAACAACTCCGCCGTGACCGTCGCCCGGGTGCAGGGCCGGGCGACCGGCGCCGGCTTCGCCCTGGCGCTCGCCTGCGACCTGCGGGTCGGCGCCGACAACGCCGTCTTCCGGCTGCCCGAACTGGCCCTGGGCCTGCCCGTCGCCTGGGGCGGACTGCTGCCCCGGCTGCTCCACGAGGTCGGCGCGGCCCGGGTCCGCGAGATCATCCTCACCAGCCGCCCGGTCGGCGCGGTGGAGGCGCGGGAGCTCGCCATCCTGCAACGCGTCGTCCCCGAGCAGGACCTGGACGGGGCGGTCGCCGAGTGGGTCAGGCCCGTCACCCGCCGCCCCGAGGCCGCACTGCGGGTCACCAAGACGCTGCTGGCCTCCCACGCGGCGGCCACCCGGTTGGCCGACGCCTCCGTGCTCGACGCCGAGCTGATGGCCTCGGTCCTGGCCGCCGCCCACTACACCCGCGGCCTCGCCGCCCAGCCCCCGGCCCACTGACCGCCAGCTGCCGTCCGCCGCCTTCGACCTCCGTCCGGTCGAGGCGGCGCGTACGTGGCTCCGCTTTCGGCGGCCCCGGCGGGGGCCGCCGGGGTGTTCGCGGTTCCTGGGAAGTGGGCGGCGCGCTGGTACGAGCCGGTCAGTGCGCGGCCGCGCGTTGGAGGGCACTGGCGAGGAGGGCGAGGTCGGTGGGGCCGTTGCCGAGTTCGCGGACCGGGCGGCGGGCGGGTGGGGCGCCGAGTTGGAGCGGGTCGATCGCGACGACGGTGGGGCGCAGGGTGGCGGTGCGCGGGATGCGGCCGCTGATCCGGGCGGTCTGGAAGGCGGTGACGCCGCCGTCCGGCAGGCGCAGGTAGCCGCGGCCGGGGGTGTCCTCGGGCAGGGCGGCCGCGTCGCCGAGGTGGATCAGCAGGTCGGAGTCGGCCGGGTCCTCGGTGCGCAGCGCGATGCGGAGCAGGGCGGCCTCGTCGACCTCGGTGCCGGCGCTCTCCTCCGGGTGGCCGGTGGTGACCGCGAGGTGGACGCCGAGCGGGCCGCCGTGGCGGGCGACGGCGGCGAGGGCGCGGGCGAGCGGGCGGCCGGCCGGGGAGGTGGGGGAGAGGAGGGCGTCGTAGTCGTCCACGACGACGACCAGGCGGGCGGGGCAGGGGGCGGCGGCGGGGGAGGTGACCGGCCGGGGGCCGTCGCCGCCGCTGCGCGGGTGGATGATCTTCGGGGTGGCGGCGGAGGCCGCGCCGACGACGGCGGGCACCGGGACGGCCGGGTGTCCGGCGAGGCTCTGTCCAGCCAGGCTCTGCGCGTCCAGGCTCTGCGCGTCCAGGCTCTGCCCGTCCAAGATGCGGGCGGCGTGCCAGGAGGCGAAGTCCAGTCCGTCGAACAGCCGCTCGCGCAGGGCGAGTTCGTCCTCCAGGGCCTCCGCGGCGAGCAGTGCGGCCCGCGGGTCGTCGGCGGCGTTCACCAGGCCGGTGACGTGCGGCAGTTCGGTGCAGCCGTCCAGGCCGTCCTCGGTGGACCGGCCCTCGATGAGGGTGACGGTGAGGCGCTCGGGGCGTTCGGAGACGGCGAGCGAGGCGACCAGGGTGCGCAGCAGCTCGGTCTTGCCGGAGCCGCGGGCGCCGCCGATGAGCAGGTGCGGGCCGCCCGGGTCGGGGGAGGGGAGGGCGAGTTCGGGGTCGGCCAGGTCGAGCGTGCAGAGCTCGTCCCGGGTGGTGCCGAGCAGCGCGGTGGCGGCGCCGATGCCGCCGGCGTGCGCCGCCCAGCGGGCGGACAGCTTGGCCGGGGTGACGGTGTCGAGCTGGAGCAGGTCGAGCAGCCGCAGTGCGTCGGGCAGCGGGCCGCGGGCGGCCGGGGCGGCCTCGCGCAGCGGGGCGAGCACGCGGGCGAGCCGTTCGGCCCAGGCGTCGGAGACGGCGTCCAGGGAGACCTCGTGCAAGGTCTCCCGGCCGCGGGCGACGGGGCGGTCGAGGGAGAGCTGGGTGCCGACCTCGCCGGTGATCAGGGCGGTGGCGCCGAGGCCTCGGGGGAGCAGTTCGGGCTGCTCGGCGAGGCAGACCGGGAAGATGCCGACGGCCGGGCCCTGGCGCAGCAGCAGGTCGACGGCCTGCCGGGCGGTCTCGGTGGTCGGGCGGCCGTCCACCACGACGACGGTGGCGGGGTGGCCGCCGAGGCCGGCCGGGCCGCTGAGCCGGGCGGTGAGTTCGGTCAGCCGGGCGGTGGCCTGTTCGTCGTCGAGGCCGAGCAGCAGCCGGCAGTCCTGGCCGTCGGCGGGGCGCAGGTGGGGCAGCCAGAGGGCCCAGGCCCAGGTGTCGGCGCGTTCTTCGGGGGTGCGGGCCTGGTCGGCGTCGACGACGACCAGGCTCAGGCCGGTCGGCGGGTGCAGGGCGGCGAGCTGGGCGACGACGGCCCGGGTGAGTGCGTCCAGGCGTTCGCGCGGGCCGCTGAGGCCGAGGCTGCCGGCGGTCTGCAGGTCGAGGGTGACGGGGACGGCGGGCAGCATGGTGCCGGGTGCGGTGCCGGGGCCGCCGGGGCGGTCGGCGGTGCCCAGGCGCAGGGTGAGCGCGTCGGGGTGGCCGGGGCCGCGCTCCCAGAGCCGGGGGCCGGGGCCGACGGCGTTGAGCAGCAGGGTGGCGAGATCCGGCCACCGTTCGCGCTGGGCGGCGGCCTGGCGCAGTCGTACGGCGGTGTGGTGGCGTTCGGCGCTCTCCTGGCCGGGCGGTTCGGCGGTGCGGCCGAGTCGCAGCGAGAGCAGGCCGCGGCTGCGGCCGGGGGCGGGTTCGGGGGCGGCGGGGGGTTCGGCTACCGGCGGGGTGGGGCGGACCGGTCCTGGGGCGGCGAGCTGGAGGTGGCCGTGGCCGTCGGGCAGGGCGGCGCGGCCGGTGCCGTCGGCCGGGTCGGGGGTGGCCACGTGCAGGGTGGATTCGCCGATGCGCAGCAGGGCGCCGGCTTCCAGCGGGACGGCTTCCTCGGGGGCTCCGGGCGGGACGAGCCGACCGTCCAGGGTGGTGCCGTTGGTGGAGCCGAGGTCGCGGACGGTGATCCTGCCGTCGTCGGCGAGGTGCAGGGCCAGGTGCAGCCGGGAGACGTCGGGGTCGTCGAGCGGGACGTCGGCTTCGCCGGAGCGGCCGATCCGGATCTCCCGGCCGTGCAGCCGGTGCACTCCGCCGGCGTCGGGGCCGCCGACCACGCGAAGTTCGGCGGCGGCGGGGGTGTCGTCGGGGTCGTCGGCGGTCGGGTCGGGCTCGTTGAGGCTGAGGACGGCCCCGTCGAGGAGCGGGGGGTGGCCGAGCAGCGTGTGCTCGTCGACCCGGTGCGCCCCGGCGTACAGGTGCACGTGGGTGGCGGCCCGGGGCCCGCGCACGCCGACGGCGCCGGCGAGGGCGCCCGCGAGGGAGCCGAGCGCGGTGCCGACGGGGGCGGTGACCAGCACGTCCACGTAGGGGATGGCGGAGCCGGCGGCGGCCGGGCCGCTGCGCGGTCGGAGGACGGTCAGCCGGATCTGCATCTCGCCCGCGGGTCCCTTCTGCTGGTGTGGAGCCTGGTACCGCTGCCCGGTGTCGTCGCGGGCGCGCGGGGCGGCCGCGGCGACCCTTTGGGCCACACGAGTGGCGAGTGTCCATCCTGCCATCCGTCACGGACAGTCCGCGCACCGTACCGGATTTGACGATCTTGCGATCATCGCCATGGTGGAGGCGACGGAGGGTCAGGTCAACCGGTGCGGCGAGGGCCCCGTCGGCGGGCCCGCCGAACCGGTCCGGGAACTCCCCTAGGGGATGTCCCCCAACCCCTCCGGGATGGCCTGCCGGTCGCCCCAAAAACCTGAACGGACACCGTTAGAGTGGCCGCAGACACGGGCCCGGCAGGCTCACCGCACCGGCGGAGGAGCGCCCCGCGCGGGCGGCACGACGAGGAGTGCGACAGGTGCGGCCAGTCGGCAGCAAGTATCTGCTTGAGGAGACCCTCGGACGGGGTGCCACCGGGACGGTCTGGCGCGGCCGGGTGCGCCCCGACGTCCAGGTGCCCGGCAGCGAGCCCGGGCAGCTGGTGGCGATCAAGGTGCTGCGCGAGGAACTGGCGTCCGACCCGGACGTCGTGATGCGCTTCCTGCGCGAGCGCTCGCTGCTGCTGCGGCTGACCCACCCGAACATCGTCCGGGTCCGCGACCTGGTGGTCGAGGGCGAGCTGCTGGCCCTGGTGATGGACCTGATCGACGGCCCCGACCTGGCCCGCTACCTGCGTTCCAACGGCCCGTTCAGCCCGATCGCCGGCGCCCTGCTGATGGCCCAGGTCGCGGACGCGCTGGCGGCCAGCCACGAGGACGGGATCGTCCACCGCGACCTCAAGCCGGCCAACGTGCTGCTCGCCTCCACGGTGTTGGACGGCACCGAGCAGATGCACCCGATGCTGACCGACTTCGGCATCGCCCGCCTCGCCGACTCCCCGGGCATCACCCGCACCCACGAGTTCGTCGGCACCCCCGCCTACATCGCGCCGGAGTCCGCCGAGGGCCGCCCGCAGACCTCCGCGGTGGACGTCTATGGCGCCGGGATCATGCTGTACGAGCTGGTCACCGGCCGCCAGCCGTTCCAGGGTGACAGCGCGATCGCGCTCCTCCACGCCCACCTGGCGCAGGAGCCGCAGCGGCCCAGCACCATGCCCGAGCCGCTGTGGACGGTGATCGAGCGCTGCCTGCGCAAGGACCCGGCGCAGCGGCCGTCCGCGACCTCGCTGGCCCGCGCGCTGCGGGTGGTGGCGGCCGGCGTCGGGGTGCACGCCTCCCCGTCGGCGGTGGACGAGGCGCTCGCGGTCGGCTCGCTGCTGCTGCCGGACCCGCGCCCGACCTCCGTCCCGAGTGCCGGCGCGGGCGTCCCCGGCCTGACGCCGGCCGCCCCCGCGGCCCCGCAGTACGACCCGGCCGGGGCGACCCAGGTGATGGGCACCCAGCCGCCGCCCGCCCCGCCGTTCGGGGCCCCGGACCGCACCCAGGTGATGCCGCCCACCGTCGTGCCCCCGCCCCCGCCGGGCGCTCCGGGTGCTCCGGGCGCTCCGGCGGAGGAGACGCCGCACCCGTGGCAGACGCAGCTGCGGGCGGCCCGGGACCGCAACCAGCAGACCCAGGTCGGCTACTTCGGCCCGGAGGACTTCGAGGACCCGCAGGTCGCCCCGAGGCCCTTCCAGGCCGGGCCGGCCGGCCCCCCCGGCTACCAGCCGCAGCCGCCGGCCGGCTACCACCCGGACCAGCGGCGCCAGGGCCCGCCGCCGCCCGGGTACGCCCAGCGGCCGCCGGTGGCCCCGCCGCCCTACCAGGGCGGTCAGGGCTACCAGGCCGGGCAGTCCGGTCACGGCGGCCCGCCGCAGCCCGGGCCCGGTGGACGCCCGCAGCCGCCCGGCGGCTACCGGCCGGCCCCGGCCGCGTACGGGCAGTCGCAGGGCGGCTACCCGCCCCCGCCCGCCCCGGTCCCGCGCCGGGCCGAGCCGCCGGCGCCGCAGCACCGCGAATCGCCGCAGCACCGCGAGCCCCCGCAGCACCGCGAATCGCCGCAGCGCCGGGACGAGCCGCGCGAGCAGGACCGCCGCGAGCCCGCCCCGCCGCGCGAGCGGCGCCCGCGCAGCCGCAACCGGATGTACATCCCCGGGCTCGGCTGCCTCAAGGGGTGCCTGGTGGTGCTGGTGGTGCTGGTGGTGGCCGGGGTGGCGCTGTGGAACTTCACGCCGCTGCCGCACTACTGGGACAACATCCAGGGCTGGTTCAACACCGTGCGCGACTGGGCGGACGCCCTGTTCGGCAGCTCGAAGAACTGACGCCGGGCCAGACCCTGCCGTGCGGGCCCGCCCGGTCCAGGGCCGGGCCCGCGCGGCGGGATTGACGCTTTGTCGACAATTCGCAAGATTTCTCGCCCGCGGCTGCCCGCCCAGGGCCCTCGGGCGGCCCGCGCGGGGCGCCGGGGCGCGTAGGTTGGTCGCTGTTGTCCCGCCCCATCGAGCGCACCGGACCCCCGGGCGCGCTCCCGCGCCGCCCACGGAGCAGCATTGGCACGCAAGATCGGCAGCCGGTACACCGTCCACCAGGTGATCGGCCGGGGTTCGGCCGGGACGGTCTGGCTCGGTGAGGGGCCCGACGGCCCGGTGGCGGTCAAGCTGCTGCGCGAGGACCTGGCCGCCGACCAGGTGCTGGTCGGCCGCTTCGTCCAGGAGCGCGCCGCGCTGACCAGCCTCGACCACCCCCGGGTGGTCGGCGTGCGTGACATGGTCGTGGACGGCAGCGACCTCGCCCTGGTGATGGAGCTGGTCCAGGGCACCGACCTGCGCTCCCGGCTGGAGCGTGACGGCGCGCTCCCGCCGCAGACCGCCGCCTCGGTCATCGCGGACGTCGCCGACGGCCTGGCCGCCGCGCACGCCGCCGGCATCGTCCACCGCGACGTCAAGCCGGAGAACGTCCTGCTCGACCTCGCCGCCGCCCCCGGCCCCGGCGGCGCCCCGCGCGCCAAGCTCACCGACTTCGGCGTGGCCCGCCTGGTCGACGCCCCGCGCCGCACCCGGGCCACCCGGATCATCGGCACCCCCGACTACCTCGCCCCGGAGATCATCGAGGGCCTGGAGCCGCGCGCCGCCGTCGACATCTACGCCCTCGCCACCGTGCTGTACGAGCTGCTGGCCGGGTTCACCCCGTTCGGCGGCGGCCACACCGGCGCGGTGCTGCGCCGGCACGTCACCGAGCAGGTGCCGCCGATCCCCGGCCTGCCGGACGGGCTGTGGCGGATCATCTCCGAGTGCCTGGCCAAGGCCCCGGCCTCCCGGCTGCGGGCCGCCGAGCTGGCGGCCCGGCTGCGCGAGCAGCTGCCCTCGCTGGCCGGCCTGCCGGTGCTGGCCGTGCCCTCCCAGGGCCGCGCCCCGGCGGAGGAGGCGCTGACCCCCGGTGAGGCCGTGTACGCCGAGGTGGACGCAGGCTCGGGAATCCACAAGCGCCGCCGGGGCCCGGCCGTCCCGCTGGTGCCCGGCGTCGCCCCCGACTCCACCCGGGACACCCACACCAGCCTGCGCCGCCCCTCCGCGGACGAGCTGGCCGCGTACGCCGCGGAGTCCCGTGCCCAGCGCACCGCCCCGGGCACCGGGCACCGCCGGGACCGGCAGGCGCTGCTGCGCCGCCGCCGGGTGCTGGCCGTCCTGCTGGCCACCGTCCTGCTGCTGGCGGGCGCCGCCGCGGCCTGGACGGCCTTCGCGGCCACCGCCCCGGACGCCGGTCACCCGGCCCGCCCGACGGTGTCCGGCACGGCCCCGCGGGCACCGTAGCGGGCCGTCGGGCGGGTACCGCGAGAGCCGGAGGACCCCGGTGTCGTCATGACCACCCCCGGAACCATTACCCTGGGGGCGTGGCAGCCGTCGATCCTTCCGAAGAGCTCAAGAACCTCGAAACGACCATGGGGTCGATCGAGGCCGTCCTCGACCTGGACAAGATCCGGGCCGACATCGCTGTCCTGGAGGAGGCGGCAGGCGCCCCCAACCTGTGGGACGACATCGCGAACGCGCAGAAGGTGACCAGCCGGCTCTCCTTCCTCCAAGGCGAACTGCGCAAGGTCGAGGGCCTGCGCAGCCGCATCGACGACCTGGGCGTGCTGTTCGAGCTGGCCGAGGCCGAGGACGACGCGGACACCCGGGTCGAGGCCGAGTCCGAACTCGTCTCCCTCCAGAAGGCGGTCGAGGAGCTGGAGGTCCGCACCCTCCTGTCCGGCGAGTACGACGCCCGCGAGGCGCTGATCAACATCCGCGCCGAGGCCGGTGGCGTCGACGCCGCCGACTTCGCCGAGCAGCTGATGCGCATGTACCTGCGCTGGGCCGAGCGGCACGGGTACCCCACCGAGGTGTACGACACCTCGTACGCCGAAGAGGCCGGCATCAAGTCCGCGACCTTCACGGTCAAGGCGCCGTACGCCTACGGCACCCTGTCGGTCGAGCAGGGCACCCACCGCCTGGTCCGCATCTCGCCCTTCGACAACCAGGGCCGCCGGCAGACCTCCTTCGCCGGTGTCGAGGTGCTCCCGGTCGTCGAGCAGTCCGACCACGTCGACATCGACGAGGGCGACCTGCGGATCGACGTCTACCGCGCCTCCGGCCCCGGCGGCCAGGGCGTCAACACCACCGACTCGGCGGTGCGCATCACGCACCTCCCGACCGGTGTCGTGGTCTCCTGCCAGAACGAGCGCTCGCAGATCCAGAACAAGGCGTCCGCGATGAACGTCCTCCAGGCGAAGCTGCTGGAGCGGCGCCGCCAGGAGGAGCGGGCGGCGATGGACGCGCTCAAGGACAGCGGCAGCTCCTGGGGCAATCAGATGCGCTCCTACGTGCTGCACCCGTACCAGATGGTCAAGGACGTCCGGACGGAGTACGAGGTCGGCAACCCGCAGGGCGTGCTGGACGGCGACATCGACGGCTTCATCGAGGCCGGCATCCGATGGAGGAAGCAGCGGGAAACCGCGAGCTGAGCGTGAGGATGCCGGCCTCGATGAACATCAAGCACAGCATCGAGGCCGGCATCCGCTGGCGCAAGCAGCGCGAGACCGCCGCGCAGTAGGCGCAGGCATGCGAAAGGGCCCCCGACCGCAGTGGTCGGGGGCCCTTTCGTATGCCTCGGTGGGTTCAGGCCAGTGCCTGCCGGGCGATCAGCGCCACCGCGAGCAGACCGGCCAGCAGGGCCAGCAGCATCGCGGGGGAGAGCGCCGCGAACGGACCCTGCTGCTCCTGCAGCCGGGCCCGGTTGGCGCGGCAGACCGCGCAGCGCCCGTCACTCACGCGGCCGTTGCAGTTGGCGCACACCAGATGGTCGCAGGTCATGCGATCTCCTCCTCGCTGCTACAGCCAACGCACCGGACGGGGCTTTGGTTCCTCTTCTTGCCCTGTGCGGGGGAGCGCCCGAACACGGATGCCACCTCCACTCTGCCAGGTTCTGACCGTTCCGGCTCCCGGGCTGTGAGATGCCTCCCAATTTTCGGGGCATAACCAGACATTCTCCCCCAGATTTCGACGGCTGTCCTGGGCGGGCCCTGCGCGCCGACCGCCGATTCGCGTATGGTCCCAGACCGGGAGCGGCCCTTTCCGCTCCCGCCACCCGCCCCAGGGCCGGGCGCCCGGGGTGGACCGACCGAGGACTGGCGCCGCCTAGGATGGCCTCCGTGATGCAGCCGTGATCAGATTCGACAACGTCTCCAAGACCTATCCCAAGCAGAACCGTCCCGCCCTGGACAACGTCTCGCTGGAGATCGAGAAGGGTGAGTTCGTCTTCCTGGTCGGCTCGTCCGGCTCGGGCAAGTCCACCTTCCTGCGCCTGTGCCTGCGCGAGGAGCGCCCCTCCACGGGCGAGGTGCACGTGCTGGGCAAGGACCTCGGCAAGCTGTCCAACTGGAAGGTGCCGCACATGCGCCGCCAGCTGGGCACCGTCTTCCAGGACTTCCGCCTGCTGCCCAACAAGACGGTCGCGCAGAACGTCGCCTTCGCCCTCGAAGTGATCGGCAAGCCCAAGAGCGCCATCAACAAGGTGGTGCCCGAGGTGCTGGAGCTGGTCGGCCTCGGCGGCAAGGAGGACCGCATGCCGGGCGAGCTGTCCGGTGGTGAGCAGCAGCGTGTGGCGATCGCCCGCGCGTTCGTGAACCGTCCGATGCTGCTGATCGCGGACGAGCCCACCGGCAACCTCGACCCGCAGAACTCGGTCGGCATCATGAAGCTGCTCGACCGCATCAACCGCACCGGCACCACGGTGCTGATGGCCACCCACGACCAGGCCATCGTCGACCAGATGCGCAAGCGCGTCATCGAGCTCGACAAGGGGCTGCTCGTCCGCGACCAGGCCCGCGGCGTCTACGGATACCAGCACTGACCGACCGGCGCAGCCGGCGCTGAACCCGTAGGGCCGTCCGCCCGCGTCGCCAGACCAGCAGTACCGACCCTGGAGTTGTTACCCGCATGCGTGCCCAGTTCGTCCTGTCGGAGATCGGTGTGGGTCTCCGCCGCAACCTGACGATGACCATCGCGGTCGTGGTCAGTGTCGCGCTCTCCCTCGCCCTGGCCGGTTCCTCGCTCCTGGTCCGCGACCAGGTGAACTCCATGAAGGGGTACTGGTACGACAAGGTCGAGGTGAGCATCTACTTCTGCACCAAGTCGGACGCGCGCAACTCGCCGCAGTGCGACAAGGGTGCGGCCACCGACCAGCAGGTGCAGGACATCAAGGCCCAGCTGGACAAGATGGACTCGGTGGTCCAGTCGTCGGCCTTCGAGAGCTCCGCCGAGGCGTACAAGCACTGGAAGGAGATGAACCCGGACAACCCGCTCATCTCCGTCCTGGGCCCGGACGCGATGCCGCAGTCCTGGCGGGTCAAGCTGAACGACCCGACCAAGTACGACGTCATCCAGAGCGCCTTCGCCGGCAAACCCGGCGTCAAGTCGGTGGAGGACCAGCGGAAGATCCTGGAGAACCTGTTCGGCCTGCTCAACGGCCTCCAGACGGCGGCCTTCGTGATCATGGTGCTGATGCTGTTCGTCGCCCTGCTGCTGATCGTCAACACCGTCCGGGTGTCGGCGTACAGCAGGCGGCGCGAAACCGGCATCATGCGCCTGGTCGGTGCCTCGAACTTCTACGTCCAGATGCCGTTCATCGCCGAGGCCGCGTTCTCCGCGCTGCTCGGCGCGGCCATGGCCTCCGGGCTGCTGGTCGGCGGGCACTTCTTCGTCCAGAACTGGCTGGCCGACCGGGTGCAGTTCATCCACTTCATCGGCCTCGGCTCGGTGCTCGCGGTGATACCGCTGCTGATCGTGGTCGGTATGGGCATGGCCGGCGTGGCGGCGTTCTTCACCCTGCGCAAGTACCTCAAGGTCTGACCACCTCCGGCCCCGGCGGCCCCGGACGGCACTGCGCCGTCCGGGGCCGCCGTCGTTTCGCCCGCCGTTGTGGCCCGTCGCGCCCGACACGGTGTCTACACTCCGGTGCCATGCTGGAAACTCCGCGCAGGGCACGTCAGGTGGCCACCCTCAGCCTGGTGTTCGGCGTCGTGCTGATCGCCGGGGCCGCCACCGGCGCCTGGGGCGACCCGCCACGGCACCCGGCCGCCGGCGCCGCCCCGGTCGCGGGCGCCGCCCCGGGCCTCCCGGCGGACCCGGCCGGCACCGCGCTGTCCGAGCAGCAGGCCGAGCACCTGCTCGGGGCCAACGGCGACCGCTGGGGCGCGTACTACAGCGCCCAGGAGTACGCCGCGTTCAGCCAGGGACTGGACGGCCGCTACCTGGGCGTCGGGCTCTCGGTCGGCCGCGGCGAGGACGGCGCCACCGCGGTCTCCCAGGTCGCGCCCGCCGGGCCCGCCGCCACGGCCGGGATCGAGGCCGGCGACCGGCTGCTGCGGATCGACCAGGACCAGGCCGACCACCTGCCGGTCACCGAGGTGGTGGCCCGGCTGCGCGGGCGCGACGGCGAGCGCGGGGTGGGCTCCGAGGTCACCCTCGCCGTGCGGCGCGGTGCCGGCGAGGTCCGCGAACTGCGGCTGCGGCGCGCCCTGTTGGACAGCCGACAGGTCACCGCCGAGCAGCTGGAGAAGGGCGTGCTGCGGATCGCCGTACGGGCCTTCACCAGCGGTGTGACCGATCAGGTGCGCGCCGCTCTGCGCGCCCCGCACGCCGGTGTGGTGCTCGATCTGCGCGGCAACTCGGGCGGGTTGGTCGAGGAGGCGGCCGGCACCGCCGGGATCTTCCTGGACGGCGGCCCGGTCGGCTCGTACCAGGAGCGCGGCGAGACCAGGGAGTTGACCGCCCCGCCCGGGGGCGACCAGCGCACCCCGCTGGTGGTGCTGGTCGACGGCGGCACGATGAGCGCCGCCGAACTGCTCACCGGCGCGCTCCAGGACCGCAGCCGCGCCGTGGTGGTGGGCTCCCGGACCTTCGGCAAGGGCACCGTCCAGCAGCCCAGCCGGCTCGCCGACGGCGCCGTGCTGGAGCTGACCGTCGGCCGCTACTACACCCCGGCCGGCCGCTCCCCGGAGGGCTCCGGCCTGACCCCGGACGTCCCGGCGGCGGCCGGCGAGGACGCCGACGCGCTCGCCCTGCGGGTGCTGGCCGGGCTCGGCACCCGCGCCTAAAGGGGCTGCCCCGAACCGGCCGAAGTGCGAGAATGGCCGCGCTATGGCAAAGGAAACCGGACAGAAGCTGATCGCGCAGAACAAGAAGGCGCGACACGAGTACACGATCCTCGACACCTATGAGTGCGGCCTCGTGCTCACCGGCACGGAGGTGAAGTCACTGCGCGAGGGGCGGGCCAACCTGGTCGACGGCTACGCCTACATCCAGAACCACGAGGCCTGGATCGACAACGTGTTCATCCCCGAGTACACCCAGGGGACGTGGACCAACCACGCGGCCCGGCGCAAGCGCAAGCTGCTGCTGCACCGGCTGGAGATCCGCAAGATCGAGAGCACGGTCCGCGACGCGGGCCACACGCTCGTCCCGCTCTCGCTGTACTTCAAGGACGGCCGGGTGAAGCTCGAACTGGCGCTCGCGGTCGGCAAGAAGCTCTACGACAAGCGGCAGACGCTGCGCGAGAAGCAGGACACCCGCGAGACGGCCCGCGCGGTGGCGGCCGCCCGGCGGCGCCAGAGTTAATCCGCTGGACCCTCACCCGCCGCCTCGCGTACTATGGCGTCAGCAACACGGACGGTCACCGTCCGGCTGTTTCTCAACAAAACATGGGGATGATCGGTTTCGACAGGGGATGTTGAAACAGGGGAAGCGAGCCGAGGAACGCGGCAATGATCTCGTTAACCACGTGTCGCAAAAAAATAATCGCCAACTCTAAGCGCGATTCCCAGCAGTTCGCTCTCGCTGCCTAATAAGCACCGATAGCGCTTGGGTGTCAGACCGGGGAGTTCCCGACCCGGACCCTGGCATAATCTAGGGAACTCAACCGTCCGCCCGGGCTGCGAGGGCGGATGGGAAATCAAACAGCAGCTGGGCCTGTTGGCGGCTTGTCCGTGTGACTGCCAGGGCCGAGAAAATCACAGCGGACTGCGCTCGGAGAAGCCCTGAATTAACTCCACTGGACCCGGGTTCGATTCCCGGCATCTCCACCACCCCATGTTGACAGTGAAGGCCGTCCACCGCTTTGCGGTGGGCGGCCTTCACGTTTACCCCGGTTGGGGCGTAGGATCATCCGTCCGCTCGTTTTCCGGAGCCGGATTCCGCCGCTACCACCGAGGCCATGCAGAGCAACACGGACACCACCGCCGCCACCGACCGCGAGACCGTACGCGAGCGCGAGATCGCCGGTGAGCAGCAGCACCTCGACACCGTCTACCACCGGCTGGAGGAGAAGCTTGCCGAGGCCGAGTACATCCTGGAGGACGCCGCCAAGCGGGTCCACGTCGGCACCCCCGGCGCGCTCGCCGAGCGCGACGCCCAGGTCTACCGGGCCGGCGCCCACCTCCAGCGCCTGAACAACGAGTTCGAGGACTTCCTGTTCGGCCGGATCGACCTCCAGCGGGCGGACGCCCCGGAGGAACACGGCATCCCCTCCGACACGCCGCTCGACCCGGCCGACCCGGCCGTCGCCGAGACCCTGCACATCGGCCGTCTCGGTGTGCTGGACGCCGAGTACGGGCCGCTGGTGATCGACTGGCGGGCGCCCGCCGCCGCGCCGTTCTACCGCGCCACCCCGGTCGAGCCGGGCCGGGTGGTCCGCCGCCGGGTGATCCGCTCCAAGGGGCGCAGGGTGATCGGCGTCGAGGACGACCTGCTGCGTCCCGACCTCACCCCGACCCTGAACGGCCGGGAGCTGGCGGTGGTCGGCGACGGCGCACTGATGGCCTCGCTCGGCCGCGCCCGCAGCCACTCGATGCGCGACATCGTCTCCTCCATCCAGAAGGAGCAGGACGAGGTGATCCGGGCGGCCGCCGCCGGCGCCACGCTCGTCACCGGCGGCCCGGGCACCGGCAAGACCGCCGTCGCCCTGCACCGCGCCGCGTACCTGCTGTACCAGGACCGCCGCCGCTACGCCGGGGGCATCCTGGTGGTCTCGCCGACCCCGCTGCTGGTCTCCTACACCGAGGGCGTGCTGCCCTCGCTCGGTGAGGAGGGGCAGGTCGCCATCCGCGCGGTCGGCTCGCTGGTGGACGGCATCGAGGCGGGCACCTACGACAGTCCGGAGGCGGCCCGGGTCAAGGGCTCGGGCCGGATGGTGCAGCTGCTGCGCCGGGCGGCTCGGGCCGCGCTGGAGCTGGGCGCGCCGCAGGAGCTGAAGGTGGTCGCCCGCGGCGAGGTGCTCAAGCTGGACGCGGGCCGGCTCAAGGCCGTGCGCGGCAACGTGATCGGCGCCGGCGGCACCCCGCTGAACCTGCTGCGCCCGCGCGCCCGCCGGATGCTGCTGGACGCCCTGTGGCAGGAGCTCACCCGGCACCTGCCGAAGCCGACCGACCACTACGCCCGCGAGCAGCGCCAGGAGGAGAAGGAGTCCTTCGACGAGTACGTCTCGGACGAGGCGCCGTTCCTGGACTTCCTGGACGCCTGGTGGCCCGCCGTGACCCCGCGCCGGGTGCTCGGCACGCTCAAGCAGCACCGGCACATCAACCGGATCGCCCGCCGCGCCGTCTCCCCGGACGAGGCGAGGCTGCTGGCGGCGTCCTGGCGCCAGCTGTCCCCGAACGGCGAGGGCGCGCTGTCCGCGCACGACGTCGCGCTGGTGGACGAGCTCCAGGTGCTGCTCGGCGAGGCGGCCCGGCCGAAGGTGCGCGAGGTGAACGCGGTGGACCTGCTGAGCGGGCTGGAGGAGGTCACCACCTTCGCCGACCGCAGCTCCCGTCAGCGCGAGCGCGTCCCCGTCGAGCGCACCGAGTACGCGCACGTGATCGTGGACGAGGCGCAGGACCTCACCCCGATGCAGTGGCGCATGATCGGCCGCCGGGCCCGGATGGCGACCTGGACGATCGTCGGCGACCCGGCGCAGTCCTCCTGGCCGTTCCCGCAGGAGGCGCAGGCCGCGCTGGACGAGGTGCTGTCCGGCAAGCCGCGCCGCCGCTTCACGCTGACCGTCAACTACCGCAACCCGGCCGAGATCGCCGAGGTCGCGGCCAAGGTGCTGGCGCTGGCCGCGCCGGGTACCCCGTCGCCGACCGCGGTGCGCCGGGTCGGCGTCGAGCCGCGCTTCGCGGCCGTCGTGGATCCCGCCCCGGAGGCCTTCGGCGCGGCGGCCCGGGCGGAGCTGGAGCGGCTGCTGGGCGAGGTGGACGGCACCGTGGCGATCGTGGTGCCGATGGACCGCCGGGCCGAGGCGGCCGGCTGGGCCGAGGGCCTGGGCGAGCGGGCGGTGGTGCTGGGCAGCCTGGAGGCGAAGGGCCTGGAGTACGACGCGACCGTGGTGGCCGACCCGACCGGCATCGCCGGCGAGTCGGAGGCCGGCCTGCGGGTGCTGTACGTGGCGCTCACCCGGGCGACCCAGCGGCTGACCGTGCTGTCCGGTCCGGACGACCTGCCGGACGCGGCCGGCGTGCCCGCGCTGCTGCACGGCTGACGGCCGGTCCGCCGGACGAAGAAGGCCCCTCACCGGATGGTGAGGGGCCTTCAGACGTTAGTGACACCGACCCGCCATGCTCGCCTCGCGGCAAGTGGTCCCTCGAAGGGACGAAGGTTGGGCCCGGGGGCTTGGATCGAGCCGGTGTCCCGTCCAATGTAACGCATCGGCCCGGAGAGGCAAGAAGTTGTCGGGTCCACACACTCAATGAACGTTATTTCTGGCTACCCCTTGGAAGGTGCGACGATCGAGGTCTAGCATGCGCAGGCGATGCCTTCAACAAAATGTTGAACCTGCCGCACGGACGGAAGAAGGAAGCGTCGATGGCGACGGTGCCCAGTGTCTCCAACTCGATCACGGTGCGGCTGGAGGTCCCGGCCCGGGGCAACGCCGTCAGTGCGATCACCACGGCCGTGGAGTCCTCCGGCGGTTCGGTGACCGGTCTCGACGTCACCGCCTCCGGCCTGGAGGCGCTGCGGATCGACGTCACGGTGGCGGCCTCCTCGGTCGCGCACGGCGAGGAGATCGTCGAGAAGCTGCGGGCGATCGACGGCGTGTCGATCGGCAAGGTCTCGGACCGCACCTTCCTGATGCACCTCGGCGGCAAGATCGAGATGTCGTCCAAGCTCCCGATCCGCAACCGTGACGACCTCAGCATGATCTACACCCCGGGCGTCGCCCGGGTCTGCATGGCGATCGCCGAGAACCCCGAGGACGCCCGCCGCCTCACCATCAAGCGCAACAGCGTCGCCGTGGTCACCGACGGCTCGGCGGTGCTGGGCCTGGGCAACATCGGCCCGGCCGCCGCGCTGCCGGTCATGGAGGGCAAGGCGGCCCTGTTCAAGCGCTTCGCCGGGATCGACGCCTGGCCGATCTGCCTGGACACCCAGGACACCGACGAGATCGTGGCCATCGTCAAGGCGATCGCCCCCGGCTTCGCGGGCATCAACCTGGAGGACATCTCCGCGCCGCGCTGCTTCGAGATCGAGGCCCGGCTGCGCGAGGCCCTGGACATCCCGGTCTTCCACGACGACCAGCACGGCACCGCGATCGTGGTGCTGGCCGCCCTCACCAACGCGCTGAAGGTGGTCGGCAAGGAGATCGGCGACATCCGGGTGGTGATGTCGGGCGCCGGCGCCGCCGGCACCGCGATCCTCAAGCTGCTGCTGGCGGCCGGCGTCGAGCACGCCACCGTGGCGGACGTGCGCGGTGTGGTCCACCAGGGCCGGGAGGACCTCAACGACAGCCTGCGCTGGATCGCCGAGCACACCAACCGCTCGGGCCGCACCGGCAGCCTCAAGGAGGCCGTGGCGGACGCCGACGTCTTCATCGGCGTCTCGGCCCCGAACGTCCTGGACGGCGACGACCTGGCCACCATGGCCGAGGACTCGATCGTCTTCGCGCTGGCCAACCCGGACCCGGAGGTCGACCCGGCCATCGCCCGGCAGACCGCCGCCGTGGTCGCCACCGGCCGCAGCGACTTCCCCAACCAGATCAACAACGTGCTGGTCTTCCCGGGTGTCTTCCGCGGCCTCCTGGACGCCCAGAGCCGCACCGTCAACACCGAGATGATGATCGCCGCCGCCCGGGCGCTGGCCACCACCGTCGCCGACGACGAGCTGAACGCCAACTACATCATCCCGAGCGTCTTCCACAAGGACGTCGCCAAGACGGTCGCCTCGGCGGTGCGCGAGGCGGCGCTGGCGGGCGTCCAGGAGAGCACGGAGCCGGCCCGTCCGACCCCGGGCATCGTCGGCACGCTCGACGCCTCCTCCTTCCCCACCGTCAAGCTCTGACCGGCGAGGCGGCCGACGTGTCGCTGATCGGTCAAATGTCCGAATAGCGGCCTTACCCGTCCGAGTCCGCCCCGAACCCTTGCGACACAAGGGCGAGGGGCGTGTTTGGGCTTGTCGTGCCTAGGGCGTACGGTAGCCCTGCACGGGGCAGGCGTGTCCGACAAGTACGGAACGTCCCCCTGGTCTTCCGGCGCGTCGTCCCGACCGCCGCCCGGGCCCGGTCCGCCGGAGCCGACGGAGCGTCACACCTCCAACGGGCGGGGTTCGTTCGGGTGTCGTGGCCGGGGCCCGATTGGCTTTCTCGGGGCCGGTCGGGGCAGGATTCGTATCCAGGCAGGCGGACGGGCCTTCGACGGCACCGGCGCGCGGCATCGGGTACGGACCCGGCCTGCGACCACGCATTGCCTGCATGAGCACAGTGTGCGGACCTGCGGCCTATCCGGGTGCCCCCCGGTGGGAGTACCGATGGGCCCCCGCACACCGCAAGCGAACAGACCACAGGAGTACACATGAACCGCAGTGAGCTGGTGGCCGCGCTGTCCGAGCGCGCCGAGGTGACCCGCAAGGACGCCGACGCCGTTCTGGCCGCCTTCGCCGAGATCGTCGGCGAGGTCGTCGCCAAGGGCGACGAGAAGGTCACCATCCCCGGTTTCCTGACCTTCGAGCGCACCCACCGCGCCGCCCGCACCGCCCGCAACCCGCAGACCGGTGAGCCGATCCAGATCGCGGCCGGCTACAGCGCCAAGGTGAGCGCGGGCTCCAAGCTGAAGGAAGCCGCCAAGGGCGCCTGAACCACCCCTTGAACGCCCGAGAGGCCGGGCTCCCCGTCTGGGGAGCCCGGCCTCTCGTCGTGGGGCCACGGGCCCACAGGCCCGTAGGCCTGTGGGCCCTGCGGGTCAGGCGTCGACCAGCTGCTCGGACGGCAGCTCGACGTGGGCGCCCAGGTCGCGCAGCTTGTCCATGAAGTTCTCGTAGCCGCGGTTGATCAGGTCGATGCCGTGCACGGTCGAGGTGCCCTCGGCCGCCAGCGCCGCGATCAGGTACGAGAAGCCGCCGCGCAGGTCGGGGATGACCAGCTCGGCGCCCATCAGCTTGGACGGGCCGGAGACGACCGCCGAGTGCAGGAAGTTGCGCGCGCCGAAGCGGCACGGGGTGGCGCCCAGGCACTCGCGGTACAGCTGGATGTGCGCACCCATCTGGTTGAGCGCGCCGGTGAAGCCGAGCCGCGACTCGTACACCGTCTCGTGGACGATGGACAGGCCGGTGGCCTGGGTCAGGGCGACGACCAGCGGCTGCTGCCAGTCGGTCTGGAAGCCCGGGTGCACGTCGGTCTCCAGGGCGATCGCCTTGAGCTCGCCGCCCGGGTGCCAGAAGCGGATGCCCTCGTCCTCCACCTCGAAGGCGCCGCCGACCTTCCGGAAGGTGTTCAGGAAGGTCATCATCTCCAGCTGGCGGGCGCCGCGGACGTAGATGTCGCCCCTGGTGGCCAGCGCCGCGCAGGCCCAGGAAGCGGCCTCCAGGCGGTCCGGCAGCGCGCGGTGGGTGTAGCCGCCCAGCTCGTCGACGCCGGTGATCAGGATGGTCCGGTCGGTGCCCAGAGTGATGATCGCGCCCATCTTCTGCAGCACGCAGATCAGGTCGACGATCTCCGGCTCGATGGCCGCGTTGCGCAGCTCGGTGACGCCCTCGGCGAGGACGGCGGTGAGCAGCACCTGCTCGGTCGCGCCGACCGAGGGGTAGGGCAGCTCGATCTTGGTGCCGCGCAGGCGCTGCTGGGCGACCAGGTAGGTGCCCTGCGGGTGCTTCTCGATGGTGGCGCCGAACTGGCGCAGCACCTCGAAGTGGAAGTCGACCGGGCGGCCGCCGATGTCGCAGCCGCCCAGGCCCGGGATGAAGGCGTGGCCGAGGCGGTGCAGCAGCGGGCCGCAGAACAGGATCGGGATCCGCGAGGAGCCCGCGTGCGCGTCGATGTCGGCGACGTTCGCACTCTCCACGTGCGACGGGTCGAGGATCAGCTCGCCGTCCTCGTCGCCGGTCCGCACGGTGACCCCGTGCAGCTGGAGCAGGCCGCGGACCACCTTGACGTCGCGGATGTCCGGGACGTTGCGCAGTCTGCTGGGGCCCTGGCCGAGGAGGGCGGCGACCATGGCCTTGGGCACCAGGTTCTTCGCACCGCGGACGCGGATCTCGCCTTCGAGCGGGTTTCCGCCGTGGACCAGCAGGACGTCGTCGGTCATCGTTCTCGCAATCCGGGGTGCCAGAGGGGTGGGAAGGCTCCGGTAGAGAGCCGGTGGTGGACCGGTTGGTACGGGCGCGCTCGGGCCCCCGGCAAAACCGAGTCGGCACCGTAGAAGGGCGTCCACCATCCGTAGATGGTAGTGGGCGTGCCGATGGTTCCCGTGAGCCTCTCCCGTGATGGTCCTCTCTCCGGGCTCGCTCCCGCCCGCCGGAGGGGCCGTTCGGGTGTTTGTCCGGCGTGGCGGGGTTTCGATCGTCGAGGTGTCCGACCCCGGCCGTTCTGCGGGATCATGTGGGCATGACGGCGGCCCACTCGCACGCAGGACGGTCCCACACCGGCCGTCTGCTCGTCGCGACGCCCCTGCTCACCGACCCGAACTTCGCCCGGGCGGTGGTGCTGCTCCTCGACCACGACGTCGAGGGGGCGCTCGGCGTGGTCCTCAACCGGCCGACGCCGGTCGAGGTGGGCAGCGTCCTGGACGGCTGGGGGCGGCTGGTCGGGCAGCCCGCCGTGGTGTTCCAGGGCGGACCGGTGGCGCTGGACTCGGCGCTCGGCCTCGCCGTGGCGCCGGGGGAGCCGGGCACCGGCGAGCCGCTCGGCTGGCGGCGGGTGCACGGCGCGATCGGCCTGGTGGACCTGGAGGCGCCGCCCGAGGTGCTGGCCGGCGAGCTGGGCGCGCTGCGGATCTTCGCCGGGTACGCAGGCTGGTCGCCGGGCCAGTTGGAGACGGAGCTGGGGAGCGGCGCCTGGTACCTGGTGGACTGCGAGCCGGGGGACATCTCCAGCCCGGAACCGGAGCGGCTGTGGCGCTCGGTGCTGCGCCGCCAGCGCGGCCCGCTGGCGCTGCTCGCGACCTATCCGGACGACCCGACGCTGAACTGACGTACGGGCCGCCGTCGCGATACTGGCCGGGTTTCGCGGGGCGCCCATAGACTTGGCACCTATGAGCACTCTTGAGCCCGAGCGCGGCCTCGGCACCGGCACCCTGGTCGAGCCAGTTCCCCAGGTGTCCCACGGGGACGGCGACCACGAGCGCTTCGCGCACTACGTCCAGAAGGACAAGATCATGGAGAGCGCGCTCTCCGGCTCGCCCGTGGTGGCGCTCTGCGGCAAGGTCTGGGTGCCCGGGCGCGACCCGAAGAAGTACCCGGTCTGCCCGATGTGCAAGGAGATCTACGACGGCATCGGCAAGCCGCAGGGCGGCGACGACAACAACGGCGGCAAGTAGTACCGGCCGCCTCGGGCCGGTGCCCGGCGCCGTTGTGCACGGTGTGATTGTGCACAGTGCCGTTTTGCATAGTGCCGAGTTTCCGAAGTGGTCTATGCCAGTCGTCCGGGGCGGGGGCAGGATGTCGGAATGGACCTCATTCCCGTGCCTTCGAGTGCCGTCCGCCGCCCGGACGAGGACTTCCCCCTCGACGACGCCACCACGCTGACCGCGCCGCCCGGGCTGGCCGACGCCGAGCGGTGGCTGCGCACCACGCTGACCGCGGCCACCGGTCTGCCGCTCGGCCCGGGCCGGCCGGGCACGGGCATCGAACTGGTCCAGGACGACGCGCTGGCCGCCGAGGCGTACCGGATCACGGTGCGCCCCGGCCACGCCCTGATGGCCGCGGGCGGGCCGGCCGGTGCGCTGTGGGGCGCGCAGACCCTGCGGCAGCTGCTCGGCCCGGACGCCTTCCGCCGGTCCCCGCTGCGCGGCACCGGCTGGGTGCTGCCCGGCGCGGACATCGAGGACGCCCCCCGGTTCGGCTGGCGCGGCGCGCTGCTCGACGTCGCCCGGCACTTCCTGCCCAAGTCGGACGTGCTGCGCTTCGTCGACCTGCTGGCCGCGCACAAGCTCAACGTGCTGCACCTGCACCTGACCGACGACCAGGGCTGGCGGGTGGAGATCAAGCGCTACCCCGGCCTGACCGAGCGCGGCGCCTGGCGGGACCGCTCGATGGTCGGCTACCGGGCCGGCCAGCGCCGCGACGACCGCCCGCACGGCGGCTACTACACCCAGGACGACCTGCGCGAGATCGTCGCCTACGCGGCCGCGCGCGGGGTCACCGTCGTCCCGGAGGTCGACCTGCCCGGGCACACCCAGGCCGCCGTCGCGGCCTACCCCGAGTTGGGCAACACCGACGTGGTGGACACCGCGGCGCTAGGCGTCTGGACGGACTGGGGCGTCAGCCACAACGTGCTCAACGCCTCCGAGGACACCCTGCGCTTCTTCGAGGGCGTGCTGGAGGAGGTCCTGGAGCTCTTCCCGTCCGAGTTCATCCACCTCGGCGGCGACGAGTGCCCCAAGGAGCAGTGGAAGGACAGCGCGGCCGCCCAGGCGCGGATCCGCGAGCTCGGCCTGGCCAACGAGGACGAGCTGCAGAGCTTCGTGATCCGGCACTTCGACCGCTGGCTGGCCGAGCGCGGCCGCCGGCTGATCGGCTGGGACGAGATCCTGGAGGGCGGGCTCGCCCCGGGCGCCGCCGTCTCCTCCTGGCGCGGGTTCGGCGGCGGGATCGCCGCGGCCAAGGCCGGGCACGACGTGGTGATGTGCCCCGAGCAGCACGTCTACTTCGACCACCGGCAGGCCGACGGCCCGGACGAGCCGATCCCGGTCGGCTTCGTGCGCACGCTGGAGGACGTGTACCGCTTCGAGCCGGTGCCCGGGCAACTGGACGAGACGGCCGCCCGGCACGTGATCGGCACCCAGGCCAACCTGTGGAGCGAGTTCATGGACAGCGCCCGGGACATCGACTACCGGGCCTTCCCCCGGCTGGTGGCCTTCGCCGAGGTCGCCTGGTCCGACCTGCCCACCGATCCGGCCGAGCGCGACTACGCCGGCTTCCAGCACCGGCTGGAGGCGCACCTGAAGGTGCTGGACGCGCTCGGCGTGGAGTACCGCCCGGCGGACGGCCCGCACCCCTGGCAGCGCTGGCCCGGGGTGGCCGGCCGGCCGATCGAGGGCCCGCCGCCGGTGCGCTGAGCGCGACGGACTCGCCCTTGCGGGAACTTCTGAGTGGTCATCTGACGTCAAGAACAGATGAACATCTGCCCAGGTCCGGTTCGGGCCTGGGCGGATACCGCCCGGTATCCGTCCCAATCGGGCAGTCCCGTTCACCTGCCCCGAAATGATCATCGAGCATTGTGTGCCAGAGTTGCCCAACCCGGCCCGATCGCCCGTACCCTACGGGCCAGGCCGGGCTGCTGACGCGGACACCACGGCCGAAGGCCGCGGGCGGCAGCCGATCGATGAGCAAGTGGAGCACGGTGGGACCCAGGTGAACCGGACGATCATGCTGCCGGCCTCCCTCGACGAGGCCGTCGACGCGCTGGCCGCCACCCCGGCCGCGGTACCGGTGGCCGGCGCCACCGACCTGATGGAAGCCGTCAACGCCGGACGGCTACGCCCCGCCGCCCTGGTCGGCCTCGGCCGGATCACCGAACTGCGCGGCTGGCGCTACGAGGACGGCGGCACCGCCGTCCTCGGCGCCGGACTCACCCACGCCCGGATGGACCGCCCCGACTTCGCCGCGCTCATCCCCGCGCTTGCGGACGCCGCCCGCACCGCCGGCCCGCCGCAGGTCCGCAACGTCGGCACCCTCGGCGGCAACATCGTCACCGCCGCCCCGGCCGGCGACACCCTCCCGGTGCTCACCGCCCTGGAGGCCAGCGTCACCCTCGCCCGGGCCGGCGCCAGCCGCGAGGTGCCGGTCAGTCACCTGCTCACCGGCCTCGACCCGGTGCGCCCCGGCGAACTCCTCACCTGGGTGCGCGTCCCGCTGCTGCACGCCCCGCAGGTCTTCCTCAAGGCCACCGGCCGCAGCGGCCCGGCCCGCGCCACCGCCTCCGTCGCGCTGGTCCTCGACCCCGCCCGGCGCGCCGTGCGCTGCGCGGTCGGCGCCGTCGCGCCCGTGCCGCTGCGCCCGCTGGAGGCCGAGGCCTGGGTCGCCGGCTGCATCGACTGGGACGGCAGCCGGGAGATCGACCCGGCCGCGACCGCCGCCTTCGGCGAGTACGTGGCCGCCGCCTGCGTCCCCGACAGCTACGGCGCCGAAGGCGCCTGGGAGGCCGCGACCGAGGGGCCGAGCGCGGCCGCCGTTCGGCTGCGGCGTACCGTATCGGTGCTGGCCCGACGGGCACTGGGAAGGGCGCTGAAGTGACCACAGACCCCATCGAGACCCTCGACGCCGACCCGCTCGGCCTCACCCCGCAGGTCAGCCGCGAGCTGCGCCCGTGCGCCTCGTACACCTTGCGGGTCAACGGTTTCGAACGGCCCGTCACCGACGCCTGGATCGGCGAGAGCCTGCTCTACGTGCTGCGCGAGCGGCTCGGCCTGGCCGGTGCCAAGGACGGCTGCGAGCAGGGCGAGTGCGGGGCCTGCTCGGTGCAGGTGGACGGCCAGCTGGTGGCCGGCTGCCTGGTGCCCGCCGCGCTGGCCGCCGACAGCGAGATCAACACCGTCGAGGGCCTGTCGGCCGCCGGCGGCGCGAGCGACGTCCAGCAGGCGCTGGCCGAGTCCGGCGCGGTGCAGTGCGGCTACTGCACCCCCGGCATGGCGATGGCGGTGCACGACCTGCTCCAGCGCAACCACCGCCCGACCGAGGTCGAGGCCCGCCAGGCGCTCTGCGGCAACCTCTGCCGCTGCACCGGCTACCGCGGCGTGCTGGCCGCCGTCCAGAGCATCGCCGACGCGCGCGCCGAGGACGTCGAGGAGGCGGAGGAGACGGCCGCCGCGACCGCCGCCCAGGCCGCCTCACCGGCCACCGACCAGCCCGCCGACCAGCCCGCCGGGGAAGCGGCCGCCGGACCGCAGCAGGCCGCCGAACCGCCGGTCTACGCCGACGCCGACGCCTGGATCGAGCACGTCCCGCAGCCGCCCGCCGAGCAGCCCCCGGCCGGCGCCGACCAGCCGTACGGCGACGGCCAGGGCGGCTACGACACCGGCGTGTACGACACCGCCGTCCTGACGCCGGTCCAGGGCATCCCCGCCCAGACCGCCGACGACCAGGTGTACTACCCGCCGCAGGGCTACCCCGAGCAGCCGTACCAGGGCACCCCCGCCCACGGCACCTACGTGCCCGGCGGCTACCCGCAGCAGAACGGCTACGACGCCGGGTACGACGCCCCGGTCTACGAACCCACCCCCGCGCACGGCACGCCGCTGCCCGGGGCCGCCTTCGACGGCACGCCCCCGCACGGCACGCCCTACGTCGCCACGCCCCCGCACGGCGATCCGGCCGGCGGCACCGCCCCGGCCGGCGTCCCGTACGGCGCCACCCCCGCCCACGGCATCCGGCTCCCCGAGGACGACCACGCATCATGACGTCGCCTACCGACATCGGCGCAGCACTCCAGCAGGACGGCGGCGAGGGCGGCGCACCGGAGCCGTTCGGCCTGGGCAGCTCACCGCTGCGCAGCGACGCGCTGCCCAAGGCGCTCGGCATCTACCCGTACGCGGCCGACCTGTGGGCCGAGGGGCTGCTCTGGGGCGCGGTGCTGCGCTCGCCGCACCCGCACGCCCGGATCAGGGGCATCGACACCGCGGCGGCGCTGGCGCTGCCCGGCGTGCACGCCGTGGTCACCGCCGCCGACCTGCCGCCCGGTCCGGACGGCGCCCCGGACGGCGCCCCGGCCGGGCCGATCGTCGCCGACCGGCCGGTGCTGGCCGCGGGCGTGGTGCGCCACCACGGCGAGCCGATCGCCGCGGTGGCCGCCGACCACCCGGACACCGCCCGGCTGGCGGTCGGTCTGATCGCGGTCGACTACGAGCCGCTGGAGGCCGTCACCGACCCCGAGCAGGCCTTCACCGCCCCGTCGCTGCACCCGGACGGCAACCTGTTCCGCCACCTGCCGCTGCGCACCGGGGATCCGGACGCGGCCGGCGAGATCATCATCGAGGGCCTCTACCAGGTCGGCCGTCAGGACCCGGCCCCGCTCGGCGCCGAGGCCGGGCTGGCCGTGCCGCGCCCGGACGGCGGCGTCGAACTGCACCTGTCCTCCACCGACCCGCACGGCGACCGCGACCGCACCGCCGCCTGCCTCGGTCTGGAGCCCGACCGGGTCCGGCTGGTGGTCACCGGCGTGCCCGGGGCCACCACCGACCGTGAGGACCTCTCCTTCCAGGTCACCCTGGCGCTGCTGGCGCTGCGCACCGGCCGCCCGGTGAAGATGACCCTCACCCGCGAGGAGTCCTTCCACACCCACCCCTCGCGCCACCCCGCGCTGCTGCGCTACCGCCACCACGCCGACGCCGAGGGCACCCTGGTGAAGGTCGAGGCGCAGATCCTGCTGGACGGCGGCGCGTACGCGGACGTCTCCGCCGAGGCGCTGGCCGCCGCCACCGCGTTCTCGGTCGGCCCGTACGTCTGCCCGAACGTCTTCGTGGACGCCTGGGCGGTGCGCACCAACAACCCGCCGGCCGGGCGGATGCGCGGCGAGGGCGCGTTGCAGGCCTGCTTCGCCTACGAGTCGCAGCTGGACCAGCTGGCCGCCCGGATCGGCGTGGACCCGGTGGAGATCCGCCGCCGCAACGCGATGGCCACCGGTGACCCGATGCCCACCGGACAGGCCGTCACCTGCCCGGCGCCGGTCGGCGCGCTGCTGGAGGCCGTCGCGGCCGAGCCGCTGCCGGCCCTGCCGGTGGACGACCCGGACGCCGAGTGGCTGCTGCCGGGCGGACCCGGTGGCGCCGGCGACCCGGCGGCGGTGCGGCGCGGGATCGGCTACGCCGTCGGCATGGTGCACATGCTCGGCGCCGAGGGCGAGGACGAGGTCTCCACCGCCACCGTGCGGGTCAGCGGCGACCACGCCACGGTGATCTGCGCGGCCGTCGACTCCGGACAGGGCTTCGCCACGCTGGCCCGGCAGATCGTGCAGACCGTGCTGGGCGTCAGCGAGGTGTACATCGCGCCGGCCGACAGCGACCAGTCCATCGCCGGTCCCTCCGCCCGCGGCCGGCACACCTGGGTCTCCGGCGGCGCCGTCGAGCGCGCCGCGCTGATGGTCCGCCACCAGCTGCTGCAGCCGATCGCCGCCAACTTCGGGATGTCGGTGGAACTGCTGCAGATCGCCGACGGCAAGATCACCTCGTACGACGGGGTGCTCGGCATGCCGGTCGCCGAGGCGCTGGAGGGCAAGGAGCTCTGGGCGACGGCCCAGTGCCGCCCGCACCCCACCGAGCCGCTGGACGAGTCCGGGCAGGGCGACGCCTTCGTGTCGATCGCGTTCTGCGCGATGCGCGCGGTGGTGGACGTGGACATCGAGCTGGGCGCCGTCCGGGTGGTCGAGATGACGGTCGCCCAGGACGTCGGCCGGGCGCTGAACCCGCGGCAGATCGAGGACCGGATCGAGGCGGGCGTGGCCCAGGGCGTCGGCCTGGCGCTGCTGGAGGACCTGCGCACCGAGGGCGGCGTGCTGCTGAACCCCTCGCTCACCGGCTACCGGCTGCCCACCGCGCTGGACACCCCGCAGGTGCGGATCGCCGCCCTGCTGGAGGAGCGGGACGTGGTCGCCACCTTCGGGGCCAAGGCGGTCAGCGCCGCCCCCGCGGTGGTCGCCCCGGCGGCCGTGGCCGCCGCCGTCCGGGCGGCCACCGGCCTGCCGGTCGGCCGGCTGCCGATCCGGCCGGAGGACGCGGTCGCGGTCTGACGGGCGGGGGCGGCGGTTTCGGCCGACCGCCCCGGAAATGGCGGAAACAGGAATTGCCGGTCGACGGAATGTCGACCGGCAATTCCATTTCCGGCGAGGCCATGACGGGAATCGAACCCGTGTACACCGCTTTGCAGACGGTTCCCTAAGCCACTCGGGCACACGGCCAGTGAATTCATAGTGGCGGAATGCGCGGGGGGCCGTCAACGGTGGAATGTAAATTCTGTATGGCGGCTTGTGCTACGGTCGGAACCAGGTGGTCGGTTGCCCGGCCGCCCCGGACGAGCGCGTCGTACCCGGTGACGACAAGACGGCGCAGTTCAGCGGCAATCCGGCCGCTGTGGACTGCGGAGGTAGGCCGTCATGGCATGGCTCGTTCTGATCATCTCGGGTGTCCTGGAGACCGTGTGGGCGGTGGCCCTGGAGTCGTCCAAGGGCTTTTCCCGGCTCACCCCCAGCCTCGTCTTCGGTGTGACCCTGCTGCTGAGCATGGGCGGGCTGGCGTACGCGATGCGCACCATTCCGATCGGCACCGGCTACGCGGTCTGGGTCGGCATCGGCGCGGTCGGCACCGCGCTCTACGGCATGGCCGTCCTGGGGGACGCGGTGACGGCGGCCCGGATCGGCTGCCTGCTGCTCATCGTCTCCGGCGTGGTCGGCCTGAAGGTGCTCCACTGACCGCCGGCTGAGCTTCCCCCTGACCCTGGTCCTAAGCCCTGCGGACTAGCTGATCACCGACTCGGGTCAGGGGTCATGAAGCCGGACGGCCCTTACGATGTTACGTATGACCACTGCCTCCCCCACCTCGGTCGACTCCGCCCCGATACCCTCCGAACCCGACCCCGGTGGCGGGGTCCTCAGTGGCCGCTACCGCGCTCTGACGCTGGGGATCGTGTCGGTGGTCCTGGTGATCGCCTTCGAGGCGACCGCCGTCAACACCGCGATGCCGACCGCGGCCCGCCAGTTGAACGGCATCGGGCTGTACGCCTTCGCCTTCTCCGGCTACTTCACCACCACGCTGTTCGCGCTGGTCGTCTCCGGGCAGTGGTGCGACCGGCGCGGGCCGTTGCAGCCGCTGTTCACCGGCATCGCGGTGTTCGGCGTGGGCCTGGTGGTGGCCGGGACGGCGCCGGGCATGTGGGTGTTCGTGGCCGGGCGGGCGGTCCAGGGCCTGGGCGGCGGGCTGGTGATCGTCGCGCTGTACGTGGTGGTCGGCCGGGCGTACCCGGAGCGGCTGCGGCCGGCGGTGTTCGCGGCCTTCTCCTCGGCCTGGGTGCTGCCCTCGATCATCGGGCCGCTGGTCTCCGGCGCGATCACCCAGCACCTCGGCTGGCGCTGGGTGTTCCTGGCCGTGCCGGTGCTGATCCTGCTGCCGCTGGCCGTGATGGGCCCCGCGCTGACCCGCTCCGAGCGGGAGCACCCGGTGGCCAGGGGCGCGGAGTTCGACCGCCGGCGCACCCTGCTGGCCGCGATGGCGGCGCTCGGTGCCGGCCTGCTGCAGTACGCGGGCGGGCGGCACGACCTGATCGGGCTGCTCCCCGGGACCGTCGGGGCGGCGCTGCTGGTGCCGGCCGTCCTGGGGCTGTTGCCCGAGCGGACCCTGCGGGCCGGTCGGGGGCTGCCGGCGGTGATCCTGCTGCGCGGACTGGCGGCCGGGGCGTTCCTCGGGGCCGAGGCCTTCGTCCCGCTGATGATGACCACCGAGCGCGGCCTCTCGCCGACGATGTCGGGGCTCACCCTGACCAGCGGCGGGCTCACCTGGGCGCTGGGCTCCTGGCTGCAGGGGCGGCCGGGGGCGGAGCGCTACCGCGAGGCGATGATCCGGGGCGGGTTCGTGCTGACCGCAGTGGCGATCGCGGGCGCCGCGCTGGTGCTGGTCCCGGCGGTGCCGGCCTGGGTGGCGGCGGTGGCCTGGGGCGTCGGCGGCATCGGGATGGGACTGACGGTCGCGAGCGTCAGCGTGCTGATGATGAAGCTCTCCGCGCCGGAGGACGCCGGGGTGAACTCGGCGGCCCTGCAGATGAGTGATGCGCTGGGCAACGTCCTGCTGACGGGCCTGGCGGGGGTGATGTTCGCGGTGCTGGGCGGCGGTTCGCTCGCCGCCGCCCACGAGGGTGCCGGGGCCGCCGGCTCGTCCGGTGCCGCCGGGTCGCCCTTGGCGTTCGCGGTGATCCTGCTGGCCATGGCCGGCGTGGCGCTGCTGGGGGCGCTGCTCTCCGGCCGGGTCCGGACCAGGTCCTGAGGGTCAGCCGCCGGCGGCGGGCACCGGCGGTGCCCCGGGGGTGCCGAGGAAGGCCTCCCAGCCGCCGGTCGGCGCCTGGCCCGGGGCGAGGCCCTGGAGTTTGCGCAGCACCGCCGGGTCCTGGGCGTCCAGCCAGTCCACCAGTTGGCGGAACGAGACCAGCCGGACCTCCGGCTTGTCCGCGATGGTCCGGAGGACGTCCTCGACGGCGTTCATGTAGATGCCGCCGTTCCACTCCTCGAAGTGGTTGCCGATGACGTAGGGCGCCCGGTTGCCGTTGTAGGTGCGGTCGAAGCCCAGCAGGTAGGAGTCGCGGGCCTGGGCCTGGAAGCCCGGGTAGAGCGCCGGGTCGGCCTTGGTGTTGGGGCCGCACTGGTTGTACATGATGTTGTAGTCCATCGACAGCACCTGGAAGGTGTGCCCGGGGAAGGGGATGGACTGCAGCGGGAGGTCCCAGAGCGCGCCGCCCTGGATCTTCTGCGGCCACACCTGGGTGCCGTTGCCGCTGCTGTCGTAGCGCCAGCCGCGCTTGACCGCGGTGGGCAGCAGGTTGCGCTGGCCCTCCAGGCAGGGGGTGCGGCTGCCGATCAGCTCCCTGTGGTAGTCGAAGGGCAGCGCCGGCAGGTCGGTGAAGCCGGTGTTGGTGCGCCAGTTCGTCACGAAGTCCATGGCCTGCTGGATCTCGCTGTCCCACTCCTCCGGGGACCACTTGCCGACGCCGGTGGAGCCGCAGAAGTGGCCGTTGAAGTGGGTGCCGATCTCGTGGCCCTCCAGCCAGGCCGCGTGCACGTTCTCCAGGGTGTCGTGGATGTGCTGGTCGGTGAGGTAGCCGATCTCGGAGGCGCCGACCTTGTGCTGCGGGGGGCGGTAGAGGTCCTTCTTGGACTCGGGCAGCAGGTAGAGGCCGCTGAGGAAGAAGGTCATCGAGGCGTTGTGCTCCTGCGCCAGCCGGCGGAAGCGGGCGAACAGGCCGTTGTCGAGTTCGCCGGCGCCGTCCCAGGAGAAGACCACGAACTGCGGCGGCCTCTCGCCGGCTTTGAGCCGCTCGGGGGTGGGCTGGTGGGGCTGGGCCCCGGTGTCGGAGGTGGAGCCGTCGCCGATCAGGACGGCCTGCGGCTCGGCGGTGTCCGTGGGGCCGGCACTCTGGTCGACGGCCGCGCCGATGGGGGGGACGGCCGAGCCGATCATCGGCTTGTCGGCGCTGTTGCTTCCACAGCCGGTCGCCAGGGTGGCGGCGGAGGCCGCACCGGCGGCCAGCAGGGTGCGGCGGGAGAGAGCGGCCATGGTCACTCCGTTCATGAGGCGTTCGGCAGGCGTACAGGCGTGCGGAAATCCGGTCGGACAAGTGGGGTGATAGAACCCGTGACCGGGTCAGCATGCCAGCTGGGCCCGATCGGTCGACGAGGCGCCACCCGCGGTCGTCATCGATCGCCCGATTGACGCAACCGGACAGGCCCCCCGCGCCGTCGAAGCTCGTACCGAGGCGTTCCGGTGGCGCCGTCACCTGGGAAACGGCCGTCGCGTTCCGTCACCGGGTGCCCACTGGGCGCACGGATTCGGGCGATTGCCCTGCCGAACGGGGGGTGTCATTACGCCCATCGTGTGGACGTGCTTTAAGGTCCGATCCGATTGAATTGTTTCCCAGGAAACTCCCAGGATCGGGAATCCGTCGGTAGAGGGGAGCGCCCGTGGGCGTCCAGCAGAGCAGGAGCCCGTGGCCGGGCACCCTGGCGGCCGGTGCCGCGCTGGTACTCGGCGCCTGGCTGCTGCACGACGGCGGGCAGGGCGCGCTGCCGCCCGCCCCCGGCAGCACGCAGACGCTGTCCGGCTTCGCCCCGGTCTCCGTCGCCCCGCCACTGGGCCCGTCCGACCCCACCCGCATCCGCATCCCGGCCGTCCGGCTGGACGCCCCGGTCACCGCGCTCGGCCTCGACCCCGACGGCCACCTCCAGGCCCCGCCCGAGGCGGACCGCAACCTGGCGGGCTGGTACCGCGGCGGGGCCAGCCCCGGGCAGCGCGGCACCGCCATCCTGGCCGGGCACGTCGACAACAAGGCCGGCCCGGCCGTCTTCTACAACCTGGGGGCGCTCCGGCGCGGAGACCGGATCGAGATCGCCCGCGCGGACGGCGCCGTCGCCGTCTACCAGCTGTACGCCATCGAAGTGCACGACCGAAAGGACTTCCCGGACGACCGGGTCTACCGCCAGGCCGCCGACGCTCAGCTGCGGGTCATCACCTGCGGCGGCGCGTACAGCGCCGAGCACGGCTACGAGGGCAACGTCGTCGCCTACGGCTTCCTGGCCGACACCACCCGGCCGGGCAAAGCCGCATGACCACGCTGACCCTCGCCACCCGCTGGAACCCGATCGACTGGCCGCTCACCCACGGCCCGATCCCGTACGCCGTGCTCGCCGCGGGCTGGGGGTCGCTGGTCCTGCTCGCGTTCTCCCGCCACGAACGCTGGCGGGCCCCGCGCCTCTTCGGCGCCCTGATGCTGGCCGGAACGCTCACCGCCCTGGTGAAGCTCGGCGTCGACGGCTGGTGGCACCCCTTCCCGGAGGGCACACCGGACTTCGTCCTGCGCTGGATAGCCGTCGCGCTGTTCGCGATATCCCTGGTCTGCTTCCGCGCGCCGCTGCTCGCCGTCCGCCGGCGGCTGCTGGCGACCGGAGCCGCCGTCCTGGTGCTGCTGATGGCCGCCTCGCAGGTCAACCGGGGCTTCGACCAGTACCCGACCGCCCGGGCCATGCTGGTGCCCGAGATCCAGGCGCTGACCACGGGCAAGGTGGCCAGCACCGTCGCCGCCTCGCCCGGCAAGCCCGTCGAGGAGCTCTGGCACGCGCCGCCCGGCCTGCCCGCGAAGGGCACCCTCTCCACCGTGACCATCCCCGGGGCCAAGTCCGGCTTCACGGCCCGCGACGGGTACGTCTACCTGCCGCCCGCCTACCAGGCCAACCCCCGGCCGCTGCTGCCCGTCGTGGTGCTGCTGCCCGGCCAGCCCGGCGCCCCGGTGGACTGGATCACCTCCGGGGCCATCCAGGAGACCCTGGACGCCTTCGCCGCCGACCACCAGGGCCTGGCCCCGATCGTGGTGGTCGCCGACCCCACCGGCAGCCCGTTCACCAACACGCTCTGCATGGACTCCCGGATCGCCAAGGCGCACACCTACCTGGCCACCGACGTCCCGGACTGGATCCACCACAACCTGCAGACCGCCACCGGCCGGGGCGCCTTCGCCATCGGCGGGCTCTCGCTCGGCGGCACCTGCTCGCTCCAGCTGGCCGTCAACGCGCCCGGGGTCTACGGCACCTTCCTGGACATCTCCGGCCAGGACGAGCCGACCCTGGGCGACCGCGGCGAGACCGTCGACAAGGCCTTCGGCGGTGACGAGGCCGCGTTCGACGCCGTCGACCCGGTGCACGTCATGGCCCGGCAGAAGTTCCCCGACACCGCAGGCATGTTCGTGGTCGGCGCCAACGACCCGGACTTCCGACCCATGCAGGAGAAGGCCTATGCGGCGGCACAGGCGGCCGGAATGAAGGTCGGCTACCAGACCATCCCCGGCTGGCACAGCTGGGTGGTGTTCCGCCAGGCCTTCGAACAGAATCTGACCTGGCTCTCCCAGCAGACCGGACTGATCCGGTGATCCGGCTCCCCGCGGCCCCCGCGCCGGCCAAGGAGCAGGAGTGGCCGTCGGACCGCGCGCCGGTCGCCGGAACGCCGGAGCCGCGCCCGCAGCGGGCCTGGCGAGCCACCCGGACGTTCGGCGTGTGGCTGCGCTCGGCGCCGCTCACCCTGGTGCTGCTGGCCGGGCTCTGGGCGCTCGGCGCGGCCACCGGCAGCCTGGCCCACGGGCCGTCCGAGCGGCTGCTCGACCGGATCGGCGTCGGCGTGCCCACGCTCGCCGAGGGCCACTGGTGGACGCCGTTCACCTCGCTGTTCTGGTGCTCCGGCCTGGGCTCGTACGTGTTCACCAGCCTGCTGCTGGTCCTGGTCGGCCCGGCCGCCGAGCACCGGCTCGGGTGGCTGCGCACGCTCGCGGTACTGGTCGGCGGGCAGCTGGCGGGCACCCTGCTCGGCACCGGGCTGATCGCGGTCGGCTCCCGGGTCGGCGAGCAGTGGACCGTCTCGGTGGCCGACCAGACCTCGGTCGGCCCCGGCGTCGGCCTGTTCGCGCTGGCCGGGGTGCTCGGCTACCGGCTCACCGTGCTCTGGCGCCGCCGGCTGCACCTGCTGGTGCTGCTCGCCCCGCTGGTCATGACGCTCTACGTGGGCCACCTGCAGAGCGTCCAGCGGTGCGCCGCCGCGTTCGTCGGGCTGGGCGCCGGCGCGCTGCTCGCCCGGGGCGGGCTGCACCTGCGCACCCACCGCTCCTCGCACTCCGAGACCCGGGTGCTGGTGGCGCTCTGCCTGGTCGCCGCCGCCCTCGGGCCGCTGATCGCCTCGCTGTACGACAACGCCAGCGGGCCGTTCAACACCTTCTCCGAGCTGTACTTCTCGCACCGGCTCAGCCCGGAGGAGGTGGCCGACTTCTGCGCGCTGTCGGCGCACGACTGCGCCCGCGCGCACGCCGTCGAGCGGATCTTCGACACCCCGGGCCGGCTGATGGCCGCGCTGTTCCCGGCGCTGCTGCTGGTCCTGGCCGAGGGGCTGCGCCGGGGGCTGCGGCTCGCCTGGCGGATCACCGTCGCCACCGAGCTGCTCTGGGCGGCGCTGCTGGGCTGGCTGTACCTCGACTCCGGCCCGGTCAGCGGCGACGTGGTCCAGTACTTCGTCGAGGCGCTGCTGCTGCCGCTGCTCACCCTGGGCCTGCTGCTGGCCACCCGGCAGCGCTTCCGGCTGCGGCTGGCCGGCCGGGCGGTGCTGCGGCTGGGCGCGCTGCTCGGCGGCGCCGCCCTGGCGGCCTCGGCCGCGTACGTGGGGCTCGGGCGCCTCGCGGCCGACCAGTTCGAGCCGGGGGCGAACATCCGCCGGCTGCTGCACGGGCTGCCCGCGCAGTTCCTGCCGCCCGCCTACAACGACCTGCTGCCGGACTACCCGATCGCGGTCGGCCCGGTGGCGCTGTTCCTGGAGACGTACTGCGGGCTGGCCTTCTGGGTGGTCGCGCTGACCGCGCTGCTGCTGGCCTTCCGCCGGCCGGTGCTGCACACCGACGCGGAGGCGGCCGCCCGGGCCAGGGCGCTGCTCACCGCGTACGGCGGCGGGACGCTGTCCTTCATCACCACCTGGGACGGCAACCACTACTGGTTCGACGAGGAGGGCCGGGCGGCCGTCGCCTACCGGGTGCACAACACGGTGGCGCTGACCACCGGCGACCCGTTCGGCGCGCCGGAGGCCCGGGCCCGGGCAGTGGCCGGGTTCGCCCGGTTCTGCGACCAACGCGGCTGGACCCCGTGCTTCTACAGCGTCTCCCCGCAGACCCGGGAGGCCACCGCGCAGCTCGGCTGGCGCTCGGTGCAGGTCGCCGAGGACACCGTGGTGGCGCTGCCCGAGCTGGCCTTCACCGGCCGCAAGTGGCAGGACATCCGGACCGCGCTGAACAAGGCCGGCAAGCAGGGCATCACCGCCGAGTGGTGGTCCCACCACGAGGCGCCGCGCGCGCTGCGGGACCAGATCCGGGCGATCTCCGAGGAGTGGGTCTCCGAGAAGGGCCTGCCCGAGATGGGCTTCACGCTCGGCGGACTGGAGGAGCTGGACGACCCGGACGTGCGGGTGCTGATCGCGGTGGACGAGCAGCGCGTCGTGCACGGGCTGACCAGCTGGATGCCGGTGTACGAGAACGGCGTGCCAGTCGGCTGGACGCTGGACTTCATGCGCCGGCGCTCGGACGGCTTCCGCGGCGTCAACGAGTTCCTGATCGCCTCGGCCGCGCTGGGCTTCAAGGAGGAGGGTGCGCGCTTCCTGTCGCTGTCCGGCGCGCCGCTGGCCCGCTCCGGGCAGGACGAGGAGCCCTCCGGCCTGCAGCGGATGCTGGACTGGATGGGACGGGTGCTGGAGCCGGTGTACGGCTTCCGCTCGCTGCTCGCGTTCAAGTCGAAGTTCCAGCCGGAGTACCGGCCGATGTACATGGCCTACCCCGACCCCGCCGCGCTGCCGAGCATCACCCGGGCGATCGGCAAGGCGTACCTGCCGCACCTGACGCCGGCACAGGGCGTCCGGCTGATGCGCAGGCTGTCGGGCTGAGGCGCCCCGGGCCCCGGACCCGGGTGACGGCCGGAAGCGCGGTGGCGCCCCCGGACGCCGGCCCCGCGCGCCGCTCAGCCGAGCAGTTCGGCGAGCGCGCGGTCGGCGTCCAGGTGCAGGTGCTCCTCGCCCTCGGGGACGAGCAGCCGGCTGCGCCACAGGAAGCGGCGCAGGTCGGTGGTGTCGAACTGGAGCAGCGCGGTGCCCTCCGGCGCCCGCAGTTCGACCATGGTGCGCCGGCCGACCGCGGGCCGGACGTGGACGTCGCCGACGCCGGCCGGCAGCTCCAGGCCGGCCGAGAGCAGCTGGCGGGCGAAGACCCAGACGATGTCGTCGGCGCCGTCCGCGCCCGCGCCCGCGCCGCCGTCCGCCGGTTCGTCCAGCGAGAACTCGGCGGGGAAGGCCATCCGGACGGCGAGCGGGTCCTCCGGCAGGTAGCTCAGGACCACCCGCAGCCGGACGGAGCGGTGGAGCGAGAGGATCAGACGGGCCTGGACGGTCTCTTCGGCGGCGGTGTGCACGGCGAGTCCCTTCGGGTCGGTGTGAGGCCGGTCGACAAGGGGGAGGGTTGGGGCGGCCTCACCCTGGTGAGAGTCCCGGGACCGGCCGTGATTACTCGGTTTCGGAACCGATCGGATGTGATCCGGGTCACGTCGATTTCCGGCCGCCCGGGCCCGGCGCGGAGCCTCGCCTGGCCGCCCCGACGGCGCCGGGCCGGTACGCTGGGCGGGTTGTCCGATCGCCGCCCTTCCGCGGGGCGGGGCTGAGAAACCGCCCCTGACCTGCGATGATCCCCCCTCGGAGACCGTGAGTACTGCCGCCGCCTCCTCGATGCCGCTGTTCTCCGACGTGTCGGAGCCGCAGGCGCCCGCCCGGGGTGCCGGACCCGCCGCGTCCGCCGCCTCGCACCACCTCTCGCCGGCCTTCCCCGGCCGCGCCCCCTGGGGCACCGCGGGCAAGCTGCGGGCCTGGCAGCAGGGCGCGCTGGACAGGTACATCGAGACGCAGCCGCGCGACTTCCTCGCGGTCGCCACCCCGGGCGCCGGTAAGACCACCTTCGCGCTCACCCTGGCCTCGTACCTGCTGCACAACCACCTGGTGCAGCAGGTGACCGTCGTCGCGCCGACCGAGCACCTGAAGAAGCAGTGGGCCGAGGCCGCCGCGCGGATAGGCATCCGGCTCGACCCGGCCTACTCCTCCGGCCCGCTCTCCCGGGACTACCACGGCATCGTGGTCACCTACGCGGGCGTCGGGGTCAACCCGATGCTGCACCGCAACCGGACCGAGGCGCGCAAGACCCTCGTGATCATGGACGAGATCCACCACGCCGGCGACTCCAAGTCCTGGGGCGAGGCCTGCTTCGAGGCCTTCGAGCCGGCCACCCGCCGCCTGGCGCTGACCGGGACGCCGTTCCGCTCCGACACCAACCCGATCCCGTTCGTCCAGTACGAGGCCGGCGGCGACGGCATCCGCAAGTCCGTCGCCGACTACACCTACGGCTACGGGCACGCGCTCGCCGACCACGTCGTCCGCCCGGTGATCTTCCTCAGCTACAGCGGCAACATGCGCTGGCGCACCAAGTCCGGTGACGAGCTGGAGGCCCGGCTCGGCGAGCCGATGACCAAGGACCTGATCGCCCAGGCCTGGCGCACCGCGCTGGCCCCGCAGGGCGAGTGGATCCCGTCCGTGCTGCAGGCCGCCGACCGGCGGCTGTCCGAGGTCCGCAAGGCGATCCCGGACGCCGGCGGGCTGGTCATCGCCACCGACCAGAACACCGCGCGCGCCTACGCCAAGATCCTGCGCGAGATCTCCGGCGAGAAGGCCACCGTGGTGCTCTCCGACGAGACCGAGGCCTCCCAGCGGATCTCCGACTACGCGGCCGGGGACTCGCGCTGGATGGTCGCGGTCCGGATGGTGTCCGAAGGCGTCGACGTGCCCCGGCTGTGCGTCGGGGTGTACGCCACCTCGATCTCCACCCCGCTGTTCTTCGCCCAGGCCGTCGGCCGCTTCGTACGAGCCCGCAAGCGCGGCGAGACCGCCTCGGTGTTCCTGCCGACCATCCCGACGCTGCTCGGCTTCGCCAACGAGATGGAGGTCCAGCGCGACCACGTGCTGGACCGGCCGAAGAAGGAGGGCGAGGGCCTCTTCGACGAGGAGGACCGGCTGCTCGCCGAGGCCGAGCGGGCCAACGACGGGCCGGACGGCGCGGGCGGCGACGAGTTCTCCTACGAGGCGATCGGCTCCGACGCGGTCTTCGACCGGGTGCTGTACAACTCCATGGAGTTCGGCATGCAGGCCCACCCGGGGAGCGAGGAGGAGGACGACTACCTCGGCATCCCGGGCCTGCTGGAGCCGGACCAGGTGCAGATGCTGCTGCAGAAGCGCCAGCACCGGCAGATCCAGCGCAGCAAGGGCAAGCCCGCCGAGGAGGCCGACCTGCTGGAGCTGCCGGCCGAACAGCGGCCGGTCGTCACCCACCAGGAACTCCGGGAGCTGCGCAAGGAGCTGAACGCGCTGGTGGCCGCCTGGCACCACCGCACCGACCAGCCGCACGGAACCGTCCACAACGAGCTGCGCCGCCAGTGCGGCGGCCCGCTGACCGCGCAGGCCACCGCGAACCAGCTGAAGGCGCGGATCGCCAAGATCCGCGAGTGGGCGAAGTAGCCGCGGAATCAGTCGCGGGAACGGCACGGCGCGCGGCCGCGGGCCGGCCGCCCCGCTCCCGTGTGTCCGGACTCCGGAGCGCGGCCGGACCCGCGCGCTGACGGGCCCGGAGAAATACGGGCATTTGTCCCGGTTCCGTCGCGCTGTTGAGAACGATCACGCCCGAATTTTGGACAACCACTTCCGTCACGACATTTCCTTCACTACCTTTCCCCCACGCTCTTCCACCGGGCAACCCCCACAGGACGGGCGCCGCAGGACCGCACGCACGTCAAGGACGACACCGCGAGCGGTCCGAGCGCGGCCACCCCACCTGCGCGCGACACCGAACCCGGTCCGGCGCCGCCTGCCCCCGCGAGCGCCGCGGAAAGGATGCCCGTCGTGACTGCCGAGACCTCCCAGACCCTGGACCGTGGCGTCCGGGTCCTCAAACTCCTCGCCGACTCCGAGCGCGGGCTCACCGTCACCGAGCTGGCCGCCCGACTGGCCGTCAACCGCACCGTCGTCTACCGGCTGCTGGCCACCCTGGAACAGCACGGCCTGGTCCGCCGGGACATCGGCGGCCGCGCCCGGGTCGGCCTGGGCGTCCTGCGCCTGGCCCACCGCGTGCACCCGCTGCTGCGCGAGGCCGCGCTGCCGGCCCTGCGCAGCCTGGCCGAGGACCTCGGCGCCACCGCCCACCTCACCCTGGTGGACGGCAACGAGGCGCTGGCCGTCGCCGTGGTCGAGCCGAGCTGGACCGACTTCCACGTCGCCTACCGCACCGGGCTGCGCCACCCGCTCGGCGAGAGCGCCGCCGGCCGGGCCATCCTGGAGGCGCGCACCTTCCCCAGCCAGCGCCGGCCGGAGCAGGGCTTCGTCATCACCCGTGCGGAGGAGCAGTCCGGGGCCTGCGGCGCGGCCGCCGCGCTGATCGGACTGAGCGGCATCGAGGGCAGCGTCGGCGTGGTGATGCTGAACGGGATGGTCCCCGAGCGGGTCGGCCCCCGGGTGGTGGAGGCGGCGACCGAGGTGGCCGACGCGCTGCGGTAGGCCGGCACGGGCCCCGGTGTGTTTGGATTCCCCTTGTGTCCGACACCAAGCTGCCCAAGGCCCTCACCTCCCCGCGGACCCGCGCGCTCACGCTCTGCGGGGTGCTGGTCGCCGCGCTGTTCGGCGTGGCCGCCTTCGTCCCGCTGCCGTACACGCTGACCTGGCCGGGCCTGACCGCGGACACCCTCGGCACGTACAAGGACAAGCCGGTCCTCACCGTGACCGGGGCGCCGCTGCGCACCACCGAGGGCGAGCTGCGGATGGTCACCATCTCGGCCACCAACCCGGGCGAGAAGACCACCTTCTGGCGCGCGCTCCAGGCCTGGTTCGACCAGGACGAGGCGGTGCGCCCGACCGACACGGTCTACCAGCCGGGCGACCCGACCAAGGCCGAGGAGCAGACCGCCCAGCAGATGGCCGAGTCGCAGAACAGCGCCACCGCCGCCGCGCTCGGCTACCTCCACCTCTCGCCGGACCAGGTCAAGGTGAAGGTCGACCTGGGTGACGTCGGCGGCCCGAGCGCCGGGCAGATGCTGGCGCTGGGCATCATCGACAAGCTCGCCGGCGACGGCAAGGGCGGCGACCTCACCGGCGGGCTCACGATCGCGGGCACCGGCACCATCGACGACCAGGGCGTCGTCGGCGCGGTCGGCGGCGTCCCGCTCAAGACCCAGGCGGCCGCCCGGGACGGCGCGACGGTGTTCCTGCTGCCCAAGGACGAGTGCACGGACGCCAAGGTCAACACGCCCAAGGCGCTGCGCCTGGTGCCGGTCGGCACGCTCGGCGAGGCGGTCTCGGCACTGGAGGCGCTGAAGAGCGGCGGCAGCGTCCCCAGCTGCTGACCGGGGCGCAGGCCGCTGCCGCCGGGCGCGGGCCCTACTCGGCGGCGGCCTGGTCCACCAGCGGCAGGATGCGGTACGGCACCGGGTTCTCCAGCGCGATCGCGGTGGCCGAGCGGACGATCCCGTCGAAGCCCACCACCCGGTCGATCACCCGTTGCAGATCGGCGTTGGAGCGGGCCACGATCCGCACCATCATGTCCCCGGCCCCGGTGATGGTGTGCAGTTCCAGCACCTCCGGCACGCTCGCCAGGTGCGCCCGGACGTCGGCGCCCTGGCCCTGGGAGATCTCCAGGGTGGCGAAGGCCGTCACCGGGTAGCCGAGCGCCGCCGGGTCGACCTCCGGGCCGAAGCCGCCGATCACCCCCTTGGCCTGCAACCGGTCCAGCCGGGCCTGCACGGTGCCCCGGGCGACCTGGAGCCGGCGCGAGCACTCCAGCACCCCGATCCGGGGCTCCTCGGCGAGCAGCCGGATCAGCCGGCCGTCCAGTGTGTCGATCGAGTCGTTCCCGCCGCTTGTCCCGGGGGCGGCCGAAGCGCCCGGCGGAGCGGGGGAGTTGGGCGAGCCGGGGGAGCTCGGGGACTGGGCGTGGGGCATCGCGGCTCCGTCCTCCGGTGGGCATTGTGTACAGCGGCGCCGCCGATTCTCCCGCCCCGGCGCACAGCTTGACCAGGAGGAAACGGAACAGTTGCGCGCCGGTCGGCTCGGCGCCACCCTCCAGCCACAACGCCGTGCGCCGGGCCCCACACCGGCGCACGGTCGCACCCGCCGTGGTCCGCACGCCTACCGGGAGGGCCGTCATGACCGACACCGCCGCCGAACCCGTCCTGCTCGCCGCAGGACTTGGAGAGTCCGCCCCCCTCCCGATGGGCCGCGCCGACGCGGTGGTCTTCGCGGTCGGCGACGCCGAGCGGGCCGCCCGCCGCTACACCGCCGCGCTCGGGCTGCGCTGTACCGCGTACGCCGGGCCGGAGACCGGGGAGCCGGAGACGGTCTCGTACGTGCTGGACGCGCCCGGGACCAGGATCGTGCTCACCTCGCTGGTCCAGGTGATCGGCCCGCGCGGCCGGGAGCTGGCCGCGCACCTCGCCCGGCACGGGGACGGGGTGCTGGACCTCGCGGTGAGCGTGCCGGACGTCTTCTACGCGTACGACTACGCGGTGGACCGGGGCGCCCTGTCGCTGGCCGAGCCGTACGAGGCACGGGACCGCTTCGGCACGGTGGTGCTCGCGACGATCGGGGTGCCGGGCGGGACCAGGCACACCCTGGTCGACCGGTCCGGCTACGCCGGGCCGTACCTGCCGGGGTACCTGCCGTTCGAGACCTGGTGAGGGGGGCTCAGCGGATGGCCGTCTCGACCACCGGCGGGTGGCCGTTCCAGTAGACGAAGACCGAGTTGGCCTGCTCGCCCTTGGTGAAGTCCACCCGCATCCACTGGTCGCCGTTCCACACCTGCATCTGCCAGCCCGGGTCGGGGGTGGCGGAGACCAGCGAGGCCTTGTCGGGGCGGATGTCCAGGGCGACCTTGCCGCCCGGCACCGGGTAGCTCTTCACGGAGGACGTCACGGAGGACGTCGCCGTGGTGGTGGCGGGGGTGGGGCGGCGGGTGGCCGGCGGGGAGGCGGCGGAGAGGGTGGTGGCGGGGGCCGGCCCGCGCGTCGTCGTCGTGGCGGCCGTCGGGGAGGCCGGTGGTGGTGCCGGGGCCCCGGTCTGGGTGGCCGACCGCGGCTGCTCGGGGGTGACGGTCGCGGTGTGCGGCGTGCCGTCGGCCCTCGGCGAGGGCAGCGGCAGGGCCGTGGGCTGCTCGAACGCGGCGCCGGTCAGCACCGCGTGCACGCCGAGCCAGGACAGCGCCACCGCCGCCCCGGTGGCCGCCGCCCAGGCGCCGAGCTGTACCAGTCCGTTCCGCATCGTCCGCTCATCCTGCCGTATTCCGGGCCTGTGCAGCCGGGCAGCCCCGTTATTAGTCAGGGGAGTTGCACAATGTCCGGAGGCCACCCCGAGGTACAGACCACTGCCCGTCGATGGCGTACCGTGCAGGGCCATGGCAACAGTGCTCGTGGTCGAGGACGACCCCTTCGTACGATCCGCCCTCATCCGGCACCTGACCGACACCGGTCATGCGGTCCGCAGCGTGGGCACGGCACTTGAGGCGCTGCGGGAGGTCGCCCAGGTCGGCTGTGACCTGGTGATCCTCGACCTGGGCCTGCCGGACCTGGACGGCAGCGAGGCGCTCAAGATGATCCGGGGCCTGACCAATGTGCCGGTGATCATCTCGACCGCCCGTGACGACGAGGCCGAGATCGTCCGGCTGCTCAACGACGGCGCCGACGACTATCTGGTGAAACCTTTCTCCGGGGAACACCTCAGCGCCCGGATGGCCGCCGTGCTGCGCCGGCTCGGCGGCGGCGCCGCCCCCGTCGCCCAGGTCCTGCGGGTCGGCGGCCTCGCCATCGACCTCCAGCGCCGCGAGGCCTCGCTGGACGGGCGGCTGCTCGACCTGACCCGCCGTGAGTTCGACCTGCTGGCCTTCCTGGCCGGGCGCCCCGGCGTGGTGGTGCCGCGCAAGGAGATCCTGGCCGAGGTCTGGCAGCAGACCTACGGCGGCGACCAGACCATCGACGTCCACCTGTCCTGGCTGCGCCGCAAGCTCGGCGAGACCGCCTCCAGCCCCCGCTACCTGCACACCGTCCGCGGAGTCGGGGTCCGGCTGGAGGCCGCCGGGGGACTGGCGGAGCACCGGACATGAGGAGGTTCGGGCGCTCGCTGCGCTGGGCCCTGATCAAGGCCGCCGTCGCCGGGACCACCATGGTCGCGCTGGCCTTCCTCATCCCGCTCGGCCTGATGGTCCAGCAGACCGCCCGGGACCACGCCTTCACCGCCGCCGAGCGGCAGGCCGCCGCGCTCGGCCCGGCCCTCGCCATCACCACCGACCAGATCGCCATCGACCGCGCCCTGGCCAGCACCGACGCCGGCGGGCAGGGCCGGATGGCGGTCCACCTGCCCGCCCAGGCCGCCCCGGCCGCCCCGGACGCACTCCCCGGCGCGGGCGGCCCCGGCGGGCCCACCATCGGCGAGGCCCGGGCCGCCGCCGGCGACGTGTCCACCGCCGGCGGCCAGGGCCGCTCCTTCACCGTCGAGGTGCCCGGCGGCTACGCGCTGCTCCAGCCGGTCGCGGTGGACACCGGGCGCACCGCCGTGGTCGAGGTGTTCGTCGCCGACGGCGACCTCACCCGGGGCGTCTCCACCGCCTGGCTGGTGCTCTCGGGCGTCGCGCTCGGCCTGGTCGCCATCTCGGTCCTGGTCGCCGACCGGATGGGCGGCCGGATCGTGGCCTCCGCCCGGCGGCTCGCCGGCGCCGCCCGCTCGCTCGGCGCCGGCAACCTCGCCGTACGGGTCCCGGTGGACGGCAAGCAGGCCGCCGGCAGCCCCGAGGAACTGCGCGAAGCCGCCCACGCGTTCAACACCATGGCCGACCGGGTGGTCCAACTCCTCGCCGCCGAACGGGAACTGGCCGCCGACCTGTCCCACCGGCTGCGCACCCCGCTGACCGTGCTGCGGCTCAACGCCGCCTCACTCGGCGAGGGCGACGCCGCCGACGCCACCCGGCACGCGGTCTCCCAACTGGAGCGCGAGGTCGACCAGATCATCCGCTCGGCCCGCCGCGACCCCGAGGACGTGCCCGCCGTCGCGGTCGGCTGCGACGTCGCCGAGGTGGTCCGCGAACGGGTCGGCTTCTGGTCCGCGCTGGCCGAGGACGAGGGGCGCCGCTGGCAACTGGCCGGCGCCGACCGGGCGACGCCCGTCCCGGTCCAGCGCGCCGACCTGGCCGCCACCGTCGACGCGCTGCTCGGCAACGTCTTCCGGCACACCGCCGTCGGCACCGCCTTCTCGGTGGACGTGCTCGCCACCGAGACCTCGGTGATCGTCCTGGTCGGCGACGCCGGCCCCGGCTTCAGCGACCCGGCCGCCGCCCTCAAGCGCGGCGAGGGCCACGGCGGCGAGGGCTCCACCGGGCTCGGCCTCGACATCGTCCGCAAACTCGCCGAGTCCACCGGCGGCGACCTGGCGCTCGGCCGCTCCGCCGTGCTCGGCGGCGCCGAGATCCGGCTGCGGCTGCGGACCCGCCCGGACGGCACCCCCGCGCGGGCGGGGCGGCGGCGCAGTCGGGGCGCGCTGTTCCAGAAGTGACCGCTTCCTCGGCCGCTTCCTCGGTCTCTTTCCCTCCTTCCCTCCTTCGGCTTCGGCTTCGGCTTCGGCCTCGGCCGAGGCCCGGGGGGAACCGCGGTGGCCGGTTTCGCACGCGCCTGACGCCCCGCCAGTTTCCGGATCTTCCTTAAGCGCGGCCTAAGGGAGTTCTTCCCCTCGCTCAGCCCGCCGGTTCGGCCCCCCGGCCGCCGCTAGCGTCGGTCGCGCCGGTCACCCGACCGAGCCGGGCCGGCCGCCCGGACGTCCGCACGCACCCGCGCCCGGACCGCGGCCGACCGACGGCACCCCGGAGGTAACGCGCCATGACCACCCAGCCCAACCGCCGCCCAGGCCGCCGCAGGCGCAGCCGCAAGGGCGCGATCGTCGGGGCCTCGGCGGTCGCCGCCGCCCTGGTCGCGGGCGGTGTCGTCGTCCTCGCCTCCTCGGCCAGCGCCGCCTCGCTCGGCGCCGTCTACAGCCGGACCAGCAGCTGGGACTCCGGCTACACCGGCCAGTACCTGGTCACCAACCCGGACAGCGGCCCGATCGAGGACTGGACGCTCAGCTTCGACCTCCCGGCCGGGGCGAAGATCGACTCGCTCTGGAACGCCACCTTCACCGCCGCCGGCCAGCACGTTACCGTCAAGCCGGAGGCGTGGAGCAAGCGGCTGGAGCCCGGCAAGAGCGTGGTGGTCGGCTTCGTCGCCCAGGGCGCCGGCGCCGCGCAGGCCGAGCCCGGCAACTGCCTGGTCAACAACACCTCCTGCAAGGCCGGCGACGGCACCGTGCCCACCCCCTCGGGCCGCCCGACCGCGACGGCGACGCCTACCACCGCGCCGACCAGTCCGGTGTCGACCAGCCCCGTGCCGACCACTCCCGTGCCGACCCGGACCGGGACCGGCACCCCGGCCCCTACGGCGACGGCCACCGCGAAGCCGACCACCCCGACGCCGACCCGCACCCCGACCGCCACCCCCACGGCGACCGGTGTGCCCGTACCCCCGGCCGGCGCCGGGGCCGGCTTCGCCCCGTACGTCGACACCTCGCTCTACCCGCCGTACGACCTGGTCGCCACCGCCAAGGCCACCGGGGTCAAGAACTACACCCTCGCCTTCGTGGTGTCCGGCGGCGGCTGCCAGCCCAAGTGGGGCGGCGTCAGCGATCTGTCCGCCGACGCGGTGGCCGCCCAGATCGGCGCCCTGCGGGCGATCGGCGGCGACGTCCGGGTCTCCTTCGGCGGCGCCAACGGCAGCGAACTGGCCCTCGCCTGCGGCTCCACCGCCGACCTGGCCGCCGCCTACCAGAAGACCGTCGACGCCTACGGTCTGACCAGGCTCGACTTCGACGTCGAGGGCGGCGCGATCGCCAACACCGCCGCCAACACCCGCCGCGCCCAGGCCATCGCCCAGCTGCAGAAGAACGCCGCCGTCCAGGGCAAGGCGCTCGACGTCTCCTTCACGCTGCCCGCGCTGCCCTCCGGCCTGACCCAGGAGGGCGTCAACCTGGTCGCCGACGCCAAGAACAACGGCGTCGCGATCGGCGCGGTCAACATCATGGCCATGGACTTCGGCGACGGCGTCGCCCCGAACCCGCAGGGCCAGATGGGCAAGTACGCGATCGCCGCGGCCACCGCCACCCAGGCCCAGGTCAAGAGCGTGCTCGGACTGGACGACGCGGCCGCCTGGCGCAAGGTCGCCGTCACCCCGATGATCGGCGTCAACGACGTCGCCAGCGAGGTCTTCACCGTCGCCGACGCCAAGCAGCTCGCCGACTTCGCGGCGTCCAGGCACCTCGCCTGGCTGGCGATGTGGTCCGGCACCCGCGACAAGGCCTGCGACGGCGGGGCCAAGGCCTACGCCGATGCCAGCTGCAGCAGCATCGTCCAGCAGCCGCTGGACTTCACCCGGGCCCTCGGCGCCTACACCGGCTGAGCTGCGGGGCCGCTGAGGCTCTGAGCCTTCCCCCCGGTGGCCCCGGCCGTCCGTGCTCCGCCCGCAACGGAGTACGGCCGGTCGGGGCCCATTCGTCACCCTGCGTGATCATCCGTGCCCAGGCCCGGTCGGCCCGCATCCGGTATCGTCGGCGATTGGTCGAGTGGTGGACGGAGTGGACTGGTGACAGCGGTGCAAGACGAGCGCAGCCCGGTGCGGACCGCACCCGACCCCGCGCCCGCCCCCCTGTCGGACCGGCTGCGGACCGCGCTCGGCGCCCCCGTCCGCGCGCTGCGCGAGGCCCCCCGCCGACCGCTGCTGGCCGCCTCGGCCCTGGCGCTCCTGTCCCTGGTCGTGTACGCGGTGGTCCGCCACTTCGTCAACACCTCGATGGTCGACATGATCGTCTACCGGGCCGAGGGCGCCGCCGTGGCCAACGGCACCGACCTGTACGCACTGCGCGTCACCGAGTGGAACCTGCCCGCGACCTACCCCCCGTTCGCGGCCATGCTGTTCGTGCCCACCACCTGGTTCCCGGTCCCGTTCCTCCGGGTGGCGATCACTCTCGGCAACCTCGGGCTGCTCGCCCTGCTGACCCACCTGTCCTTCAAGCTGGTCGGCTGGCCGCGCCGCGAACTGCGGCCGATCGGCGTCATCCTGGTGACCGGTCTCGGCGTCTGGCTCGAACCCGTCTTCACCACGCTCCGGTACGGCCAGATCAACCTCGCGCTCGCCTGCCTGATCCTCTGGGACCTCACCCGTTCGGACGCCCGCCGCAGCAAGGGCATGGCGATCGGCATCGCCGCCGGCCTCAAGCTCACCCCCGGCCTCTTCGCCGTCTACCTGCTGATCACCGGCCGGGTCCGGGCCGCCTTCGTGGCCGGCCTCACCTTCCTCGGCACCTTCCTGATCGGCGCCGTCGTCCTGCCCGACGCCACCTGGGGCTTCTGGACCAAGTACCTCTACGACTCCTCCCGGGTCGGCAAGACCGAGATCGTCGACAACCAGTCGCTGCGCGGCGCCCTCGCCCGGCTGCTGCACACCGCCGACCCCGGCACCCTCGCCACCCTCGCGGCCGGCCTCGTCGCGGTGGCCGGCCTCGCCGTCGCCGCCTGGGCCCACCGCAGCGCCCGCTGGCTGCCCCGGGCCGAGGCCTGGGGCGTCTGCTGCGCCGCCGTCACCGCCGTGCTGATCTCACCGATCAGCTGGACCCACCACTGGGTCTGGTGCGTGCCGGTGCTCGTCCTGCTCGCCACCGAGGCCTCCGTCGAGCACGCCCGCCCGGCCGGCGTCCGTCGGCTGCGCTGGCGGGCCGCCTTCTGGGCGACGCTGCTCGCGTTCCTCTCCTTCGCGATGTGGGCCGCCAAGCCGCTCGGGCCGGCCGTCCTCCACATGGCGCCGCTGCGCCAGCTGCCGACCTCGGTCTACCCGTGGGTCGGGCTCTGCTTCCTGCTCGCCGCCGCCATCCGGATAAGGGCCCGGCGACGCTCCGCCGGGGCACCGCTGGTCCGACTGCCCGGACAGCGCGACGGCGGTGGCCCGGACGCCACCCGCGGCCGTCAGCAGGCCCCCGCGGCCCGCTGAGCCGGCGGGGGCGCGGCTCCCGTCGCGTCGCGCGGTCCCGGCCGGGTGCGCGGCCGAGGCTTTGTGCCCGTTCGCGGGCGTGCGCGTGCTCACGCAAGCAGGTCCGCGAGCGATCCGTCCATGTCCAGCGCGGCCATCTCGCTGCCCGGCGGGACCAGCCGGTGGGCCCGCTCCAGCCAGGCCGCGACGACCGGCAGCGGCGCCTCCAGCAGGGCGTCCCCGGCCGGGGAGCTCAGCGCCAGGCAGAGCACGCTGCGCCGGCCCGAGCGGGTCGGCCAGATCCGCACGTCGCCCTGGCCGCACGGCCGGAAGGTGCCCTCGACCAGCAGCTCGCGGGCGAACACCCAGGTCACCGGGGAGCCGGTGTCCAGGTGGAAGGTGATGTGCACCGCGTACGGGTCGTGGCTGCCGTAGGACAGCCGGGCCGGGACGGGGACGCTGTGCTCGGGGGAGAGCACCAGGTTCAGCTCCAGTTCGTGCTCGACCACGCTGGTGGGGCGCTCCATGATCGTCTTCCTCTCTGCCTTCGATTCCTGCCCGGTTCCGGGCCCGGTGACCTTTGAGAGGGCGGTCCACGCCGGCTCTTACACACGTTTCCGGGATTTCTTCGGGAAGTTCGACGAGGGGGGTGAGGCGAGGGGTGGTGACCGGTGGGGACCGCGGCGCGCGGACACCCGCCGCACGCCGGGACGGTTCGGCCGCCCTTACCTCGGAGGGCCCGCCGCTGTCAGGTGATTGACCAACTTTCCGTCGACGCCACGACGAGGCACTACCCTTTGTGACTACCCGGCGACTGTCCGCCTATCAGCGGTGCCCCCACCCACGCGCGCCGGGCGGCTCGCGGGTGCGCCGGGCGGGCGTGCCGTGTCGGCCCCGCCAGGACCCGCCAGGAGAGAAGACCCCCATGACGGACCGCCCCTTCGCCGACGCCGGCGACCCGGCCGTCGGACCCGAGCCGGGCTACTACCCCGACCCCTCCATCCCCGGCTTCGTCCGGTACTGGGGCGGCTCGGCCTGGGTGCCGGGCACCAGCCGGCTCGCACCCGCCGAGGGCGAGGTGATGGAGCCGCCCCGGTTCGCGTCCCGGCGGCCCGCCGCCGGCGCGGCCGGGACGGCGCGGGTGGTGCCGCCACCGGTGCTGCCGGAGCCGGCCGTTCCGGAGGCGGCGGCCCCGGAGCCGTCCTGGGGCGGGGCCGCGCACGGTGGGGGCCGGGGCGGGGACACCGGGCCGGTGTACCTCGACCAGACCACGGGCGGGGCGAAGTTCGTCCTCGGGTCGCGGGCGGCGGAGGTGATCGGCGGGCCGGTGTTCCGGACGGTCGGGGAGCCGGGGGCGTCCGAGAGCCCTGAGGTGTCTGGACTGGAGATGGCAGCGGTCGAGGTGCCGGTCTTCGACGAAGTGGTCCTCGACGAAGCGGTCCTGGGCGAGCCGGTGGTCGAGGTTTCGGTGGTCGAGGTTTCGGTGGTCGAGGTTTCGGCGGTGGGGGGTGCGGCGGGCCAGGGTGAGGCGGAGGAGCCCGGCTGGCAGGTCGTTCCGCAGGCGCAGCGGGGGCTGATGGAGGCGGATGGCGAGCCGCACCGGGTCTCCTGGGGGGTGCTTTCGGGGGCGCCCGACGGGGAGGAGGGGCGCGTGAGGGAGGTCCGCGCTTCGGTTGCTGTTCCGGTCCGGGCTTCGGCCGGCATGCCGGCCGCCGCTTCGGTCGGGGTGGAAGTGGCCGCCGTCTCCGGAGCACCCGCGACCGTCCCGGCGGCGGTGGCCGTGCGGGAGGCGCCGTCGCCAGTTGCGTCGCCCGTCGCGGTGTCCGTTCCGGCGGCTGTGCGCGGGGCCGGGCGTGCCGTCGAGCCCGCGTCCGAGCCCGCCGTGCCGGCCCCGGCCGCGCCGGTCGCCGCCGGAGCGGTTCCGGCCCGAGCCCAGGGCCGGCCCGCCACGCCCGCCGCGTCGCTGCCGGTCGCGCGCCCGGCCCGGGAGGCCGTCGCGCGGCGCCGACCCGCCCCGACGACGCCTGCCCCCACCGTGCCCGCCTCCGCGACGCCCGCCGGACTCGGACGTCGGCTGGCCGCGCGCGCCGTGGACACCGTCGTACTCCTCGTGGTCGCCGTCGCCGCCGGAATCCCGCTCGGCCGCTCGGCGTCCGAGCACCTCCAGCAGAAGCTCGACCAGGCCCGGATGGCCAGTTCCCTCACCCGGCGCCAGGTCCAGGTCTGGCTGGTGGACGACGTGGTGCTGGGCAAGGTCGCGGTCCTGCTCGGAATCCTGCTCTTCGTCAGCCTGCTCTACGAGGTGCTGCCGACCGCCCGCACCGGCCAGACCTTCGGCAAGCGACTGGCCCGGATCCGGGTGGCGGACGCCGCCGCCCCCGGCGCCCGGACCAGGCTGAGCCTCGGCCGCTCGCTGCTCCGATGGGCCGTCAGGCAGCTCGGCCTGCTGCTGCTCCTCGGCCTGGTCTGGCCCGTGTTCGACCGCCCGGCCCGGCGTGGCTGGCAGGACCGGGCCGCCCGCACCCGGGTGGTCCGCGTCTGAGGCCTCCCGGCGTGGCGGCCGGCTCCGGGCGCGGAGGCGCCATCTGACGCGGAGGCACCATCCGGCCCTGGCGGCAAAACGGACAGAATGTCCCAAACCGCGAGAATGTGTGATGTTCTACTCGACGGATGAGCACTCACGACCCCTCAGGCTCCCAGCCGGAGGGGGGCGGCCAGCCCTCCTTCGACAAGCAGTCCCCGCAGCCGGGCGGCGGCACGCCGGAAGACCGGCCGTCGGACCCGAACCCGTCGCCCGCCCCGCCGCCCACCGGCGGCCCGTCCGACGGCACCCCCAGTATCCCGCCCGAAGGCCCCGGCGCGTACGGCGGCACCTACGGCGGCCCGACCGGCGGCCAGAGCCCGCCCGGCGAGAATCCCTACGGCCAGAACCCCTACGACCAGCCCCCGCCCGGCTACGGCCCCACCGGCTACGGAACCCCCGGCGCCGGGCCCGTTCCCGGCATGCCGCCGATCGGCAGCTGGCCCAGGCGCATCCTCGCCCGCCTGATCGACTACCTCCTCGTCCAGGCCGTCGCCGTGATCCTGGTGGCCCCCTTCGCCGACTTCAACAACCGCTCCGGCGAGGTCGGCGCATTCTGGCTCGGCTGCGGCATCTACCTCCTCTACGAAGGCCTGATGCTCGGCCGGGACGGCCAGACCCTCGGCAAGAAGGCGATGCACGTCCGTGTCGCCATGCTGATCGACGGCAACAAGCCCACCCAGAGCGCCGCCTGGACCCGAGCGGCCGTCTACATCCTCCCCGCCGTGATCTGCTGCGCCGCCTTCTGGTGGATCATCGACGGGATGTTCGGCGTCTTCGACAAGCCCTACCGGCAGTGCATCCACGACAAGGCCGCGAAGACCGTGGTGGTCACCACCGACTGACCGGCCGGGCGGGGCCGCGACGCCCGGCGGCGGACAGGACCCAGCGTTGCTAGCGCTGCCGGGCGTACTCGTGTCCGGCCGGGGCCGGGGAGGTCGTTCCCGCCCTCGCCGCCGACCGGCCGGACACGGCGAGCGACAACACCGTCACCACGGTGCCGAGCGCCAGCGCGAACCCCTCCAGCACCACGACCTCCAGGACGCCCGAGGCGTCCGAAACGGCCAGCAGTGCCACCGTGGCGGCGACGACGGTGAACGAACCGAGGCAGTACTGGGCAGCGGACGGACGAGGCATGGCGGGGGGTCCTTCGCGCGTCGGGGGGAACGAGCGGGAATCGTGCCGGTCCCAGAAGTGCTGCCCGGCAAGGGAGTTCGGTAAGTCCAGGCTAACCCGCCGGACCGGGAGCACGGGGGGCGCACAGGCTCACCCCGGGGTCGTCCGCCCCTCGGTACGGTGAACCCGACCGCGCCCGCCCCACCCACCCGGGGGAACACCCGTGCCCATCCCCGCCGACTGGCCCACCACCGAAGCCCAGGCACTCGCCGAACAGGAACGCCTGCGCCCCCTCGTCCAGACCCACGACCCCGACGACGCCTACGGTTCCGGGGGCTCCGACGGTTCCGGCTCCAGCAGCGGGGTCGGGCGGCTCATCGCCGGCGTCGACGTCGCCTACGACGACGAACACGACCTCGTCGCCGCCGCAGCCGTCCTCCTCGACCACGACACCCTCGCCGTCGTCGAACAGTCCACCGCCGTCGGCCGCATCCCCTTCCCCTACACCCCCGGACTGCTCGCCTTCCGCGAACTCCCCGCCGTCCTCGACGCCCTCGCCGCCCTCACCCACACCCCCGACACCGTCGTCTGCGACGGCTACGGCCTCGCCCACCCCCGCCGCCTCGGCCTCGCCAGCCACCTCGGCGTCCTCACCGGCCTGCGCACCCTCGGCGTCGCCAAAACCCCGTTCACCTTCCACCACCACGACCCCGACACCCCCCGCGGCTCCACCACCCCGCTCACCGACCCCGCCACCGGCGAAGAAGTCGGCCGCGCCCTCCGCACCCGGCCCGGCGTCAAACCCGTCTACGTCTCCATCGGCCACCGCATCAGCCTCGACACCGCCGTCCGCACCACCCTCCAACTCGCCCCCCACTACCGGCTCCCCGAAACCACCCGGCACGCCGACTCCCTCTGCCGCCGCGCCCTCGCCGACGCCCTCCACACGAGGACGCCTGCGAACTGACCAGGTACCAGGCGGAATTCGGGCCCCGTGTGTTAGACATGAGACACCGGGGCCCAACCCCGGCAGCGACCCACGGACGCACGGGGGAGGCGCCGAAGTGGCAACAGGAACCGGCACGACCAGAGGCGCCGGCCAGGGCTACCGCGTCGAGGTCGAACAACTCCGCGCCTTCGCCGCCCAAGTCCGGCTCCTCCTCGCCGAATTCCAGCACCACGCCGACGGCACCGGCACCCACGGGCGCAGCGGCATCGGCAGAACCGCCTTCGGCACCTTCGCCGAAGCCACCGAGATCCACAACCGCTACAACACCATGCGCGACGGCCTGCGCGACGTCCTCAACCAACTCCAACAAGCCGTCGACGAAGCCCAGAAGAACGCCGAACTCACCGCCACCACCTACGAAGAACACGACCAGCACACCGCGAAGAAACTCGAACTCGGCGACGACGGCTGGTCCGTCGCCAACCCCTCCGCCGACAGCAAGGCCGCCTACGAGCACACCGTCGCCCCACCCGCCCCCTGACCCCCGGCCACCCCCGGCCGAGCCCGAACGGAGGCGAACCCCCCATGGCCTACACCGACTTCACCACCTACAGTCACGCCCAACTCCGCACCATGGCCCAGGCCCTCAACCCCGGCGAAGTCATGGCCGCCGGCGACCCCTGGCGCCACGCCGCCGACACCCTCAAGGCCATCCGCACCACCCTCACCCGCGCCAGCACCGAAGCCGCCGTCACCTGGGAAGGCGCCACCAGCGACGCCTTCCATACCCGCATGCTCCACCTCGCCGACAGCATCAACAACGCCGCCTCCTACGCCAACGACGCGGCCAACACCCTCCACAACATGTCCGAGGCCATCGCCAAGGCCAAACGCGACATGCCCGAGGAACCCAGCACCTGGGAAAAGGTCAAGGACACCGTCGGCGACGGCGTCTCCTCCGTCTTCGGCGGCGACGACGAACACATCCCCGTCGCCGACCGCCGAAAAGCCGAAGCCGCCACCGTCATGCAAACCCTCGCCATGCACTACCGCATCGCCACCCCTACCCTGAAGCCGCCGCCGAACCTGCCGGCGCTGCAGAAGTCGGATGAGACACGCGATGTGACACCACAGGATGATCCGGCCGGGGCGGCGGTGGCGAGCGCGATGATGTCGGGAACCTCGATGGGCGTCGCGGGAACATCAGGGCGGGTGACGACCAGCCCACTACCACAGAGTCCGAAGACCTCCGGACCGGAGATGCCAGCCCGCTCCACGTCGAGGAGTGCGTCTGTTCCGACCGATTCGGGGATCAGGGGTGGCACGGCGCAGACTCCGCCGAAGCCTCTGGGCTCGGTGAACTGCGGCCTGGGCACGGGCATCGCGGGCACGCCGGCGGTCGTCCCCAACAGGACCGTGGTCACCACCGTCGCCCCGGGAACTGAGGTGTCCGGGGCTGGTGTTGTGCCGCCTGGTGGCGCTGCGGGCAGCCTCCCGGGAAGCAACGGCGGGCAGGGGATCTCCAATCCCGCAGGCCCGGCGGCGGCTGGTCTACCTGTCGGTTCCGGCATCGGCGAGGCCGGGGTCGGATTCGGCGGTCGGAGACTCCCGGACGGCGCGTATCCGATGGGCGGCCCCGGACCGGGCGGGGGCATCGGGGGCCGAGGTGGCTCCGGTGCCCGGCCGATGGGTGGGTCTGCAGGACGACCTGGTGGGATCGTCGGTGGGGCCGCAGGGCCGGTCGAGGGAATGCGCGGCAAGCAGGCGTTCACGGAAGGCGGTTCCGGCCTGGGAGCTCGGAACCGGCCCTGGGGCGAACCCGGCGCTGGCGGCCCAGGCGGCATGGCCCCTGGCCTGCCGCTCACCGGCGCGCAACGGCACAAGGAGGACCGGGAGAAGGGGCGGCGGCCCGACTACCTCGTCGAGGACGAGGAGACCTGGGCGGCGGACAAGCCGGCCAATCCGAACGTGGTGGAATGAGCCCGGTCCTGAAACGGATGGGTGATCTGATCGCGTCCCGCAGATCGGTGATCTGCGGGACGCCTCGCTGAGTGGGGTGACCAGGCTTGACGAGCCGTCGGTTGGCGCGTGGTACAGCGGCCCTTGCCGCCGGGGCATTGATCTGGAGTGTCGCGGCACCAACGGCATCGGCGGATCAGATCAGAGACGAGCAGTGGGCTCTGAAGACCTTCGAGGCCGAGACGAAAGTCTGGACTGTCAACCAGGGCGAGGGGGTGATCGTCGGTGTGGTCGACAGTGGGGTCAACCAGGACCATCAGGACCTCACCGGACAGGTGCTTGCGGGGGGTGACTTCTCCGGTACGAACACGGACGGCCGTACCGACGGCGACGGCCATGGCACCGGGATGGCGAGCCTGATCGCAGGGCACGGGCACGGTGCGCAGGCGGGGATCATGGGCTTGGCGCCGAAGGCGAAGATCCTGCCGGTGAAGGTACGGACCGACGGCGAGAATCGGGATCTCCAGCAGAACGGCCTCGCCGAGGCGATCCGCTTTGCTGTGGATCACGGTGCGAAGGTCGTCAACATGTCGGTAGGGGGGACGTCGAGGTTCGACTCCCCGGCACGTGAAGCCGTCAACTACGCGGTCTCCAAGGACGTCGTGCTGGTTGCCGCCACCGGGAACAACGGCGACAGCCTGAGCGGTGTCCAGTACCCGGCGGCCTTCCCCGGAGTGGTGGCGGTCGGCGCGGTGGACCGGCAGGGGCGACTGTGGGAGAAGTCGAGCTACGGACCGGAGACCACACTGGTCGCCCCCGGGGCGGAGATCTACCGGGCCAGTGCGAAGACCTCTGCCGGCTACGGCGTGGGCAACGGCACCTCCGATGCCACCGCCTACGTCTCCGCCACCGCCGCGTTGATCCGGGCGAAGTATCCGGAGCTTTCGGCGGGGCAGGTGATCAATCGGATGATCAGGACTGCCACGCCGCCGCGGGACGGGTCGGCGGTGCCGGGGAGCAGGTACGGCTTCGGGGTGCTGGCGCCGGCGAAGGCGTTGGAGGCTGATCCGGTGGTGGACGGCGGGTCTCGGGTGAATCCGTTGGTGGGGCGGGGGGAGTCGCAGGGGGCTGCGGGGGGTGGGGTGACGGAGGAGCCGGGTGGCGAGGCCGTGGTGCCCGCGGCGGGGGCCGGTGGGGCCGGCGGGGGCGGCTGGTTCGGGGTCGGGGTTGCGGTGGGGGTGGCGTTGTGGGGGGTGCTGGTCGGCGGGGTGGTGGCGGTCGTGGTGTGGGTGGTGCGGGTGCGGCGGCGCAGGGGTGCGGGCGGCTGAGGGCGGCGGGCGGGGTGGCAGCATTTTGGTGGCGGTTGGCGTCCTTGCCGCTGGTGGGGTGGGTGGTGGGGTGGCCATGCTGGGGCCATGAGTGCTTCTGAGCGGGGTGTGGATCCGGTGGGTGTGGTCGTTCCGGACGGCAAGGACTGGACGTGGGTGTTGGAACGCCCGTGTCCGGATTGTGGGCTGGATGTTGCGGCGGTGGTGCGGGAGGACGTCGCGGGGATGGTTCGGGCCAATGCGGAGGCCTGGGTGGCGCTGTTGGCCGGGGCCGAGGAGGGTTTGCGTCGGCGGCCGCGGCCGGGGGTGTGGTCGGGGCTGGAGTACGCGTGCCATGTCCGGGACGTGTTCCGGCTGTTCCGGGTCCGGTTGGACCTGATGTTGGCCGAGGAAGCCCCGCTGTTCCCGAACTGGGACCAGGATGAGACGGCGGTCGCCGAGCGGTACGGGGAGCAGGTGCCGGCGGTGGTGGCCGGGGAGTTGGCGGCGGCCGCGGAGGTGCTGGCGGCGGCGTTCGGGCGGGTGGCGGGCGAGCAGTGGGGGCGGACCGGGGGCCGTAGTGACGGGGCGCGGTTCACGGTGGAGTCGTTCGCCCGTTATCTGATCCACGACCCGGTGCATCACCTGTTCGACGTGACGGGCGAGCGGGTCTGAGGGGGCTCACCAGCCGGAGGCCTCCCACAGCATGGTGCGCCGGAGTCGGCCGGCGACGCTGGCGGTGTCGGTGCCGATGACGTCGGCGATCTCGGGGGCGGCGAGGCCGACGACGTAGTGCAGGATCGCCAGGTCGTCGTCGGCGGGGTGGCGGTCCGGTGCGGCGGGCACGTGCCGGGTGTGGTCGGCGACGGTGCTGCGCAGGATCTGCCAGGCGTTCGCGGTGGGGTTGGAGCTGCCCAGCAACTCGCGCCATTGGACGGCGATTTCGGCGAACGCCTGTTGGACGGCGGTGGCCGCGCTGCTGTGCTCGGTCAGCCACACCCGGGCGTAGCTGAGGTACCGGGGGCGGTGGAGTTCGCAGAAGGCGGCGAACTCCAGTGGTACGTCCTCCGGTTCACCGGGCCTCGGGGGCGGCTCGGCGGAACTCGCGTGACGGTTGGTCATCTCGACTTCTCGGAAAGGGAGATGGATAGCTGACGGTCGATCATCTGCGCTCACTCTACGATATGCCCTCGGTGCGCTGGGTTACCAATCGGATTGAATGCCCGGAACCCGCCGCCGCTCGGCCGGTTCCGGTGTCGACCGGTGGGGCGCGGTGGTGCAGCGGTGGTGGGGCGGCCGGGCGGAGGATCGGTGGGGGAGGGTGGCGCAGTGGTGCGGGGGGTGTAGTTGCGAGCGCGTCGCGGCTGGTCAGGGGGTGCAGAAGGGCCGTGGTTGCAACACGGTTGATGTGCCACCGTAGGGCTTATGGAGGCTGGCGTCCACGCCCACGGCGCGAAGCTGCGGCCGCACAACCATCCGCGCAACCACACCTTCGGTCGCGCCCGTACCGGCGTGGCGCGACGGGCCGGATGGGCACCGCCGTGCATGCCTCCGCCGGGGGCGCGCAGCCCGGGTGCGGGCGGTGGATGCGGGCGGTGGATGCGGGCGGTGGGTGCGCTGCGCGCCGAGGCGGGTGTGGCGGGGGCGTGGCGGCAGGGGTGGTGGGTGGACGGTGCGCTCGCCGTGGCGGCGGCGCACCGGGTGGCCGAGGGGGCGGAGCAGGCGTTGATCCGGGTGGTCCCGCGCCTGCTGGCCGCCACCGTGTACGTCGGCCACGCCTCGGCGGCCTGGGGGCCGAGGCGCGGGCGGGGTGGTCTGCCGTCAGGGCTGCGGTCAGGGCTGCGGTCGGGCCTCCGTCGGGGAGAGGCGGTCGTCGACGGCGCTGCTCCGTTCGACCTGGGCGGGGAAGGATTCGATGGCCCGCCGCCGGGCGAGTTGGGCCGCTGCGGCCGCAGCCGCCGCAGCGGCTCCGGCGGCGGCTTCCTCGCGTTCGCACCGGTGTGCGGCGCCGGCGGGGTGCCCGGTGGAGTGCCCGGTGGTGGCGGGGTGTCCGCCGGCGGTTCGTCGGCGGCGGCCGAGCGCGGTGCGGGCGGCGTGTTCCTCGGCCGCCTGTCTCGCGGCCAGGTAGGCCTGGACGGCGGCCATGCCGTAGACCGGCTGGATGAGCTGGTGGCCTTTGAAGAAGGGTCTGGCCGGGGCGAACCCGGCGGCGACCACGAGGTCGCGGATCTCGGCTATCTCGGCCTCGCTGCGGGCGGTGAAGCGGACCTCCCAGCCCTTCTTGTACGTATGGCCCTGTTCGCCGCTGCGGCGGGCCGGGTCCGGGCGGCGGACGTATCCGGGCAGACGGCCAAGGCGGAGCTGGGCCGCGCGGAGGCCGGCGGTCTCGTCACGTGACATGACGCAAGCCTAGGCAATTCCCGGGGCGGGTTTGACGCCTGGAGGGTCTCCCGGCGTATGCCTTTGGTCACTCTGGGTCAGGCGGCCTGGTGGGCGATCGTTTTCGATCAGATATGACAACCTGACGACCGTCAATTACTCCGATTGAGTGAGGGTATGGGGACTTTAGTGCGAGCTGATCCCGGTTTCGCGACGGTTGGGTAACAGTGCGTCAGGTGGCCGGTGGCGGGTCGGGGCGGTTGGGGATGGTGTCCGCATGAGCTACCGGATTCCCACGCCGCCGCCGTCCCTGGAGGAGCTGGCGAAGCGTCAACAGAACGTCGTCACCGCGAGCCAGTTGCGCGCCCGGGGCGTGCCGGCCCGGGTCATCACCGAGCACTGCCGTAGCGGCGGGCCCTGGCGGCGGCTGCTGCCCCGGGTGTACCTGCTGCAGTCCGACGGGCCGACCCCGGAGCAGCGGATGTGGGCCGCCCTGCTGTACGCGGCGCAGAACGGTCGCGAGGAGGGTCGTCGCGAGGGCGCGGTGATCACCGGTGCGGCCGCGCTCGCGCTGTACGGCTTCGCCGCGGTGCCCCGGCTGCCGGCGGTGATCGGGGTGGACGTCCTGGTGCCCCGCCAGCGCCGGCTGAAGGACGCCGGGGAGGTGCGGATCCTGCGTACCGAACGGGAGTTGGTGGCCCGCTCGGTGCACGGCCTGGCCTGCGCACCGGTCGCCCGGGCGGTCGCGGACGCGCTGTGCGAGTGGACCGTGGAGGAGGGTGGCGCCCCGATGCCGGTGCGGGAGGTGCTGCGCGAAGCCGTCTCTCGGCCAGACGGCCCGTGCACCGTACGGGAGTTGGCGTCCGAGCTGACCGAGTCCGGGCTGACCGGCGAGCCCCGGGTGCGCGCCGCGCTGGACGAACTGCTCGCCGGTGAACGGGACTTCGTCCTGGACCGGGTCGGCGAACTGGTGGACGAGTGCCTGCTGCCCGTACCGCTGGTCGGCCCCGAGCTGCGGATGCGCGGCGGCACGTACATCGCCGTCCCGGACCTCTACTGGCCGGAGCAGGGCGTTGCCGTGGAGGTGGACTCGGACCTGCGCTGCGTCAGCGAGGGCGAGGCTGCCTGGGTGCGCGGCGGCCAGCACCGGATGGAATACCTGGGGATCCGGGTGGTGTACGTCTCCGGCGCCCGGCTCGCGGCCGACCGGGACGCGGTCGGCGCCGAACTGCGCGAGGCCCATCGGGTGGGCGGTTCGGACGTGGTGGAGTTGATGGTCGGTTAGCTCCGGATCGGATCCATCCGCACCCGGAGCCGTGGCTACCCCCGAACCGGAGTCGGAGCTACCCCCGAACCACCGGGGCGCCGACCAACTCGACCCCGGCGGCCCGCAGTTCGGCGAGCGCGGCGGCGGTGGTCGCCGGCGCGACCCCGGCAGTGAGGTCGAGCAGGACGCGGGTGGTGAAGCCGGCCCGGGCGGCGTCCAGGGCGGTGGCCCGGACGCAGTGGTCGGTGGCGATGCCGACCACGTCGATCTCGTCGACCTGCCGTTCGAGCAGCCACTCCACCAGGCCGCGGTTGTTCTCGTCCAGCCCCTCGAAGCCGCTGTACGCCGCCGAGTAGGCGCCCTTGTCGAAGACCGCCTCGACCGCGCCGGAGATGACGGAGGGGGCGAAGTTGGGGTGGAAGCCCACGCCTTCGGTGCCGGCCACGCAGTGCACCGGCCAGCTGGTGACGTAGTCGGGCTCGGTGGAGAAGTGGTCGCCCGGGTCGATGTGGTGGTCGCGGGTGGCGAGGATGTGCTGGTAGCCGGGGGAGGACTCGGCGATCAGGTCGGTGATGGCGGCGGCCACCTCGGCGCCGCCGGCGACGGCCAGGCTGCCGCCCTCGCAGAAGTCGTTCTGCACGTCGACGACGATCAGTGCCCGGTGCATGGCTCGCATCCTCGGATGTGGGGGGCGGCCGTGGTGGCGCGCCGGTGGGGGGAGCCCTCGGGAGTACTCGGCCCGCGGCGGGGCTCGGGGGTTCTCGGGGAGCTCCGGGGGAACTCTACGGTTGACTCTAGGGAGTGGCGTGCGGGGGCGGAAGGCCTGGGGCGGACCCCGGGCCGGCGCCCGGCGCGGACCGCCGAACCGCCGAACCGCCGGACCGCCGGACGGCCCCGGGCCGGCTCCCGGTCCGCGCCGGTCGGCCGGGGCGGGGTCAGAGCACGAGTTCGGTCGGCAGGACCGGGTCGCCCTTGGAGAGCTGGGTGGCCGACAGCGGCAGTGCGGCCCGGGCCCGGATGTGCCGTTCGCGCGCGGCGGTGAGCGGTTCGCGGCCGACGGCCTGGCCGGCCCGCACCAGCGGCACCTGCATCAGGTGCGGCTCCAGGTCGGCGGGGACCGCTCCGGTGCCGACCACCTCGGCCTCGGCGACGCCGTCGGCGTCGGGCCGGCGGGCGGCCCACTTGCGGCCGCCGATGCTGGTCTTGCCGCCGGCCGCGCGCTTGGCCACCGGCACCAGCGGTCCGTCCGCGCTCTCGGCGCGGGCGACCAGCTTGTAGACCATCGCGCAGGTCGGGTGGCCGCTGCCGGTGACCAGGCTGGTGCCGACGCCGTAGCCGTCCACCGGGGCGGCGGCGAGCGCGGCGATGGCGTACTCGTCGAGGTCGGAGGTGACGATGATCCGGGTCTTCGTGGCGCCGAGGTCGTCCAGCTGGCGGCGGACCCGGTGGGCCAGCAGGGTGAGGTCGCCGGAGTCGATCCGGACGGCGCCCAGTTCGGGGCCGGCCACCTCGACGGCGGTGCGGACGGCCTCGCGCAGGTCGAAGGTGTCGACCAGCAGCGTGGTGCCCTTGCCCATGGAGGCGATCTGCGCGCGGAAGGCGTCCCGCTCGCTGTCGTGGACGAGGGTGAAGGCGTGGGCGGCGGTGCCGGTGGTCGGGATGCCGTGGGTGAAGCCGGCCTCCAGGTCGGAGGTGGCGGCGAAGCCGGCCACGTACGCGGCCCGGGCGGCGGCGACGGCGGCCTGCTCGTGGGCGCGCCGGGCGCCCATCTCGATCACCGGGCGGCCGCCGGCGGAGGCGGTCATCCGGGAGGCGGCGGCCGCGATCGCGGAGTCGTGGTTGAGGATCGAGAGGATCACCGTCTCCAGGATCACCGCCTCGGCGAAGCTGCCCTCGACGGTGAGCAGCGGCGAGCCGGGGAAGTAGACCTCGCCCTCGGGGTAGCCGTGGATGTCGCCGGCGAAGCGGTAGTCGGCGAGGTAGCGCAGGGTGTCGTCGTCGACCACGCCCTGGCCGGCCAGCCAGTCGAGCTGCGGGGTGGTGAAGCGGAAGTCCTCGATGGCGTCGAGCACCCGGCCGGTGCCGGCCATGACGCCGTAGCGGCGGCCGCTGGGCAGGCGGCGGGTGAACACCTCGAACACGGAGCGGCGGTGCGCGGCCCCGCTGCGCAGGGCGGCCTGCAGCATGGTGAGCTCGTAGCGGTCGGTGAGGAGCGCGGTCGAACCGGCCGCGCGCACTGAAGTGGCGTCCATGCGGATGATGCTACTACCACTTAGCGTCAGAGTGACGATTTCTCGTGCTGCGAGCCGGGCCGGAATCGCCCGGGGGTCCCCCGGATGGCAGCATGGGGCTGAAGAGGCGTGGACGGACCGCGCAGCGAGGAGGACCCGGCGGTGAGTGTCGCGCCCGTGGAGATCGAGCGCCCGGAGGTCGAAGGACTGCCGGTGGTGGAGCCGGACACGCCCTGGGTGACCATCGTGCACAACGACCCGGTGAACCTGATGAGCTACGTCCAGTACGTCTTCCAGGCCTACTTCGGCTACCCGAAGGACAAGGCCAGGAAGCTGATGATGGAGGTGCACACCAAGGGCCGGACGGTGGTCTCCAGCGGCTCCCGCGAGGAGATGGAACGCGACGTCCAGGCGATGCACGGCTACGGCCTCTGGGCGACGCTGCAGCACGACTGACCGCAGCACGACCGACCGCAGCGCGGCGGCCGCGGCGCGAGTTGCCGCGGCCGCGGAGCCGGTACCCCACCCGAGACGACGAAGACGGGCTGACCGATAGACATGGCTGGGTTGTTCGAGAGTGCCGGCGGCGGGAGCGCGACGATCGCGCTGGACGAGCTGGAGGCCTCCATCCTGCGCTCCCTGGAGGTGGGGATCCTGCAGCTGATCGGGCCCGGCCCGGGCGGGGACGGCGGCGATCCGCTGGCCGCGCTGTTCGCCGAGGGCCCGACCGAGGCGCCGGCCAACCCGATGCTCGCCCGGCTCTTCCCGGACGCCTACGGCGACCCTGCCGGGCCGGAGGACCAGGAGAGCCGGGCCGCCTCGGGCGAGTTCCGCCGCTACACCGAGGTGGACCTGCGGACCCGCAAGCGTGAGGACGCCCTGCACGTCGTCCGGATGCTCGACCGGCTCGGCGGCGAGGGCGGGGTGCTCAAGCTGGACCCCGCGGACGGCCTGCGCTGGCTGGGCGCGCTCAACGACCTGCGGCTGACCCTGGGCGTCCAGCTGGAGGTCAGCGAGGACGACGAGGAGCTCTACGAGCTGCCGGACGAGGACGACCGCAAGCCGCTGGTGATGGCGTACGTCTGGCTGGGGGCGCTCCAGGAGACGCTCCTGGAGGCGATCGCGGACTGATCCTGCCCGCTTCCGGGCAGGCCCCGGTCGATTCGTCCAATATGTGGACGGATGGCCGGGGCATTTCTCTTTAAATCGGGCAAACCCTAGCAGGTCATGCTCAAATAACGCTCAGATGAACACCGCTATCCGAACCCTGCGTGGTACGACTTCTCCACCCCACGAGACCCACCCAGGACGGTGCACCATGGCCGAGCAGCTCTACGACGACGTGGTCGACGCGAAACCGGACGAGGAGGGCTATCACCGGGGGCTGGGAAGCCGCCAGATCCAGATGATCGCGATCGGCGGCGCCATCGGCACCGGCCTCTTCCTCGGCGCGGGAACCGCGATCTCCCGGTCCGGCCCGAGCCTGATCCTCTCCTACGCCGTCGCCGGCGTGGCGATCTTCGTGATCATGCGCGCCCTCGGCGAACTCCTCACCTACCGCCCGGTCTCCGGCAGCTTCGCCGAGTACGCACGCGAGTTCCTCGGCCCCTTCGCCGGCTACGTGACCGGCTGGACGTACTGGCTGTTCTGGGTGGTCACCGGCATGGCGGAGACCACCGCCGCCGCCGTGTACGTGAGGTTCTGGGCGCCCGACATCCCGCAGTGGGCCAGTGCGCTGACCTTCCTGGTGATCCTCTACGCGGCCAACCTGATCTCGGTGAAGCTGTTCGGCGAGATCGAGTTCTGGTTCTCGATGGTCAAGGTCACCGCCATCATCGGCATGATCCTGATCGGCATCGGGGTGCTCACCCTCGGCTTCAGCAAGGCCGGTGACACCGCGTCGATCACCCACCTGTGGCAGGACGGCGGCTTCTTCCCCAAGGGCATCGGCGCCACCGTGATGACGCTGCAGATCGTCATGTTCGCCTACCTGGGCGTCGAACTCGTCGGCGTCACCGCCGGGGAGAGCGAGAACCCCGAGAAGACCCTGCCGCGCGCCATCAACACCCTGCCCTGGCGCATCATGCTGTTCTACATCGGCGCGCTGGTGATCATCCTCTCGCTCGTGCCGTGGACCGAGTTCCAGCCCGGCGTCAGCCCGTTCGTGGCCGCCTTCGGCAAGATCGGCATCCCGGCCGCGGCCGGCATCATCAACTTCGTGGTGCTCACCGCCGCGCTCTCCTCCTGCAACTCCGGCATGTACTCCACCGGCCGCATGCTGCGCGACCTCGCCCTGCGCGGCCAGGCCCCGGGGCAGCTCACCAAGCTCAACTCCCACCGCACCCCGGCCTTCGCGATCACCCTCTCCTGCCTGCTGATGGGCGTCGGCGTGGTGCTCAACTACCTCGTCCCGGCCAAGGCGTTCGAGTACATCACCTCCGTCGCGACCGTCTGCGGCCTGTGGACCTGGGCGATGATCCTGATCTGCCAGATCCGCTACCGCAAGGCCTGGCGGGCCGGCCACCTGCCGCCGCCCACCTTCAAGGCGCCCGGCGGCGCCTGGACCAGCTGGACCGCGCTCGCCTTCCTCGCCCTGGTCGTGGTGCTGATCGCGTTCGACTCGGTCAACCGGATCTCGCTGTACGTCTTCCCGGGCTGGGCCGTCCTGCTGGTGATCGGCTACCAGGTGCTCAAGCGCCGCAACCCGCGGGCCGCCCACGGCGTCGCCCACGACCACCTGCACGTGCGCAACGGCGGCTGAACCGCCGGCGCCGGGCCGCCACGCCCAGGTGGCGGACACCCGGTGACCGCGCTCCGGACGCCCCGGCGGACACCCGCCGGGGCGTGGCTATCCTGACCGCATGCTGACCATCACCCGAGAACTCCGCGACCGGATCGTGGCCCACGCCCGCGCCGACCACCCGGACGAGGCCTGCGGCGTGGTCGCCGGACCGGCCGGCAGCGGACGGCCCGAACGGTTCATCCCGATGCTCAACGCGGCCCGCTCGCCCACCTTCTACGAGTTCGACTCGGGCGACCTGCTCAAGCTCTACCGCGAGATGGACGACCGCGACGAGGAGCCGGTGATCGTCTACCACTCGCACACCGCCACCGAGGCCTACCCCTCGCGCACCGACGTGAGCTACGCCTCCGAGCCGTTCGCCCACTACGTCCTGGTCTCCACCGCCGACGGCAACGGCGAGGACGACCCGTTCCAGTTCCGCTCGTTCCGCATCGTGGACGGCGAGATCACAGAGGAAGACGTCCAGGTCGTCGAGGCCCACCCGGCCTGACCAGCACCCACCTGGGCGCGGCCCGCCGACCGCCCGCGAGCGGTCGGCGGGCCCGTGTCGTCTCAGCCCGAGAAACGGGAGCATCCGGATCCCGAGACGGGCATGGAGGAGCGGGCCCGGGAATCTATACGATGAGCCCATGCGTTCCGTCGATGTGAGCAACCAGGCCCCGGGCACCCGCCTCGTGGCGCGCCTGCACGTCGACCTGTGCCGGCTCGCCAGTGCGATCTGTCCCGGCACGCCCGCGCGTTCGCGCTGAGCCGCCCCGCCCCACCCGGGCCCACCGCCTGCCGGCGACGCCGAGCCCCGGGACCACCCTCCCCGCCGCGCCCGTCGCGGCCCACCTCACGACTCGCACAGGAGCGCACCCATGGCCATCGAGGTCCGCATCCCGACCATCCTCCGCACCTACACCGACGGCGCCAAGGCCGTCGAGGGCACCGGCAGCAACCTCGGGGAACTCTTCGCCGACCTCGACGCCCGCCACCCGGGCATCGCCGCCCGCCTGGTCGAGGGCGGCGAGCTGCGCCGCTTCGTCAACGTCTACCTGAACGACGAGGACGTCCGCTTCCTGGAGGGCATCTCCACCGCCCTCGCCGACGGCGACAGCGTCACCATCCTGCCCGCCGTGGCCGGCGGAGCCCGCTGACCTCCCGCCCTCCCGCCCGCCCCGCGGCGGGCGGGAGGGCGCCCTTCCGCACCCTCACCGCCGTGGCCGGAGGCCTCCCTTGCGTTACGACAGCCCGCTCGAAGCCGTCGGCAACACCCCGCTGGTCCGCCTGCCGCGGCTGTCCGCGGCCGTCCCCGGCAACACCGACGGACAGGTGACGCTCTGGGCCAAGCTGGAGGACCGCAACCCCACCGGCTCGATCAAGGACCGCCCGGCGCTGCACATGATCGAGCGCGCCGAGGCCGACGGCCGGCTCACCCCCGGCTGCACCATCCTGGAACCCACCAGCGGCAACACCGGCATCTCGCTCGCCATGGCCGCCAAGCTCAAGGGCTACCGGATGGTCTGCGTGATGCCCGAGAACACCAGCGAGGAACGGCGCGAACTGCTCCGCATGTGGGGCGCCGAGATCATCCCCTCGCCGGCCGCCGGCGGCTCCAACACCGCCGTCCGGATCGCCAAGGAGATCGCCGCCGAGCACCCGGACTGGGTCATGCTCTACCAGTACGGCAACCCCGACAACGCGGGCGCCCACTACGCCACCACCGGCCCCGAGATCCTCGCCGACCTGCCGACCGTCACCCACTTCGTGGCCGGCCTCGGCACCACCGGCACCCTGATGGGCGTCGGCCGCTACCTGCGCGAGAAGGTCCCCGGCGTGCGGATCGTCGCCGCCGAACCCCGCTACGACGACCTCGTGTACGGGCTGCGCAACCTCGACGAGGGCTTCGTCCCCGAGCTGTACGACGCCGCGGTGCTCACCACCCGCTTCTCGGTCGGCTCCGCGGACGCCGTCCGCCGCACCCGCGAACTCCTCCAGCAGGAGGGCATCTTCGCGGGCGTCTCGACCGGCGCGATCCTGCACGCCGCGCTCGGCGTCGGCCGCAAGGCCGCGGCGGCCGGGGAGCGCGCCGACATCGTGTTCGTGGTCGCCGACGGCGGCTGGAAGTACCTGTCCACCGGCATCTACACCGCGGAGACCACCGAGGCGGCCGTCGAGGCGCTGCAGGGGCAGCTCTGGGCCTGAGAAAAGCCCTAGCGGTGCTGGAGGGCCGGCTTCAGACCTGAGACCCTAGCCGCGTTGCAGGGCCTGCTGCGCGCGGGACCAGACCTGCCGGTCCACCGTGCCGGCCCGGCGGCGGAAGGCCGACAGCGGCACCTCGCGCAGCTCGTCGGTCTCCAGCCAGCTGGTGCGGCCCTGCCGGTCGCCCACCGAGGCGGGCGGCAGCGGCAGCACGCCCGGGCGTTCGGTGTGGTGCTTGCTGGTGATCTTCGCGACGGTGGCGGTGCGGCCGTGCACCCGCAGCACCAGGCACGGGCGGTCCTTCGACCCCGGCCAGTCCTCGAACGGGACCTCCGCCCACCAGATCTCCTGCGGCTGCGGCCCCGGGCGGCCCTTGGCCGCCGGGCGCGGGCGCGGAGCCGTCGGCCCGGCCGGTCGCGGCGCCGGGCGGGTGCGCCGGACCAGCGCCCGCACGACGGCGGCCAGCAGCGCGACGCCCGCCACCGCCAGGACCACCCAGACCCCGGTCGAACTGTTCATGGCGCGAACCGTACCGGGCCCATGGCGGCCCCCACCACCGTGAGTGCCGGGACGGCCGGGCATTTGTCCGCAGCGTGCTCCCGGTTCGTCACGGAATGACCACGGTGCCCGTTCTGTGGTGAAGAGTCGCCAACGCCCGGACAGGCTGCCTCACGTACGCCCGCCCCGCCCCTCCGGAGGTGCCTCGTGGGGAGAAGCTCCGAGCTGTGGTCCTACGCCGAGATCGCCCGCCACATCAACGTGCAGGCCGAGACCGTCCGCAACTACCGGCGGCACGGTCTGCTGCCCGCCCCGGACGTCCTCGACGGCAGCGGCCACCCCCGCTGGTACCCCGACACGATCAAGGCCTGGGCCCGCAACCGCCCCCGCCACCGCTGACCCGACGGCACCCGAACGGACGGCACCGCCCCCGCCCCGGCGTTCTGGTGATTCCAGCCACAGCCCGGCACGGGGACGGGGGCAAAGTGCCGCTCCGCCCTTACTCTCGACACGCGAAGCAGTGCTACCGGCCGGTTTCACCGGCCCGGCCTGCCGTTTTCCAGCAGCAGCCAGGACGTGTCGGGGCGGAGGGGCTCGGATGAAACTGACCGTGGTGGGGTGCTCGGGGAGCTTCCCGTCCGCCGAATCGCCCTGCTCCAGTTACCTCGTCGAGGCCGACGGCTACCGCGTCGTGCTCGACCTCGGCAACGGCGCCCTCGGCGCCCTGCAGAAGTACGTGGACATCTACGAGGTCGACGCCGTCCTGCTCAGCCACCTGCACGCCGACCACTGCGTCGACCTGTGCGCCTACTGGGTCGCCCGCAACTACCGCGCCGAGGGCTGCCCCGACCCGATGCCCGTCTACGGCCCGGCCGGCACCGCCGAACGGCTCGCCCGCGCCTACGACATGCCGGAGAACCCGGGGATGAAGGAGGTCTTCGACTTCCACACCCTCACCCCCGGGGCCTTCGACCTCGGCCCGTTCCGGATCGAGGTGGCCCAGGTCAACCACCCCGTCGACGCCTTCGCCTTCCGCCTCGAACACGACGGCCGCGCGCTCGTCTACTCCGGCGACACCGGCGAGAGCGCCGAACTCGTCGAACTCGCCCGCGACGCCGACCTCTTCCTCTGCGAGGCCGCCTACATCGACGGCCGGGACACCTACCAGGCCGTCCACCTCAACGGCCGGGAAGCCGGCGAGCACGCCGCCGCCGCCCACGTCCGCCGGCTCGTCCTGACCCACATCCCCCCGTGGACCGACGCCGAGCACAACCGCCGCGACGCCGCTGCCGCGTACCCGGGCCCCGTCGAGGTCGCCCGGGCCGGCGCGGTGTACCGGATCTGAGCGGGCGCTGACCGGCCCGGTCGTTTCAGCGCCGGTCGTCTCAGCGTCGGCCGTCTCAGCGCCGGCCGGGGAGCGGCAGGCCGAGGTGGTCGCGCAGGGTCGTGCCGCTGTAGTCGGTGCGGAACACCCCGCGTTCCTGGAGCAGCGGCACCACGCGGTCGACGAACGCGTCCAGGCCGCCCGGGGTCAGGTGGGGGACGAGGATGAAGCCGTCGGCCGCGTCGTTCTGCACGAAGAAGTCGATCCGCTCGGCGACCGTCGCGGGGGAGCCGATGAAGGACTGCCGGCCGGTCACCTCGATCACCAGCTCGCGGCTGGTGAGCTTCTTCTCGGCGGCCAGCGCCCGCCAGCGGGCGGCGACGGCCAGTGGGTCGCCGATCCGGACCCGGCCCTGGGCCAGGGCGCTGTCCGGGTCGGGGTCGACGGCGGGCAGCGGACCGTCCGGGTCGTGGTCGGACAGGTCGATGCCCCAGACCTGTTCCAGGAAGGCGATCGTGGTCTGCGGCCCGACCTGGGACCGGCGGACCTCGGCGGCGAGTTCGGCGGCCTCGGCGTCGGTGTCGCCGAGGGCGAAGGTGACGCCGGGCATGATCTTCAGCTCGTCCGGCTTGCGGCCGTACGCGGCGAGCCGGCGCTTGACGTCCGCGTGGAAGGCCTGGCCGTCGGCGAGGGTGGAGTGCCGGCTGAAGACGATGTCGGCGGTTGCGGCGGCGAACTCCCGGCCCTCGTCGGAGTCCCCGGCCTGGATGACCACCGGGTGGCCCTGCGGCGGGCGGGGCAGCGAGAGCCGCCCCTCGACCTCGAACTGCGGGCCGCGGTGCCGGACGGTCTCCGCTCCGCCGTCCCAGAAATCCCGGGCGAGCTGCACGAATTCGGTGGCCCGGGTGTAGCGGTCGGCGCGGTCGAGGTAGCCGCCGCGGCGGAAGTTCTCCCCGGTGAAGGCGTCCGAGGAGGTGACCACGTTCCAGGCGGCGCGCCCGCCGGAGAGGTGGTCCAACGAGGCGAAGCGGCGGGCCAGTTCGTACGGTTCGTTGAAGGTGGCGTTGACGGTGCCGGCCAGCCCGAGGCGGGTGGTGACGGCGGCCAGCGCGTTCAGCACGGTGATCGACTCGGGGCGGCCGACCACGTCCAGGTCGTGGATGCGGCCCTTGTTCTCGCGCAGCCGCAGGCCCTCGGCGAGGAAGAAGAAGTCGAACTTCCCGCGCTCGGCGGTCTCGGCGAGGTGGCGGAAGGAGTCGAACTCGATGTGGCTGCCGGAGTCCGGGTCGCTCCACACCGTGGTGTTGTTGACGCCGGGGAAGTGCGCGGCGAGGTGGATCTGCTTGAGCGGGCGGTCCGTCATCGGGTCACCTCGGCGAGAGCGGCAGCGGACGGGATGGTGGACGGGGTGTTGGTGGCGGCGGCGGTGGCGTAGCGGCTGGCCGGGCGGGCCAGGCCGAGGTGGTCGCGCAGGGTGCGGCCGGCCGCGTACCCGGCGCGGAACAGCCCCTGGGCGCGCAGCACCGGGACGACCCGTTCGGCGAGGGCGGCCAGGTCCCGTTCGGGCTCGGCGGGGACGAGGTGGAAGCCGTCGACGCCGGTGCCGATCGCGGCGAGATCGGCGAGCAGGCGGTCGGCCGCGGCGTCGTCGGGCAGGGCGGCGTCGGTCCGGGCGAGGATGCGCAGGTGCTCGCCGGCGCGCAGCCGCAGTTCGGTGGCGGCGGCCAGCCGGGCGGCGTGGCCGGGGGCGTCCAGCAGCACGACGTCGGCGTACCGGATCGCCGTCGCGACCCGGGCGCGCCCGCCGGGGGAGGCGTACGGGGCGAGGTCGACGGCGGCCACCGGGACGGCGACGACCGGGCGGCCCTGCGGTGGGCGCGGGGTGATCGACGGTCCGCGGACGGAGAAGTGCGGACCCTCGAAGTCGACGTAGTGCAGCTTGTCGCGGTCGACGAACCGCCCGGTGGCGGTGTCGCGGATCTCCGCGTCGTCCTCCCAGCTGTCCCAGAGCCGGGCGGCGACCTCGACGGCGTCGGCGGCCTCGGCCCAGAGCGCGTCCGCGGGGGCGGTCGGGCGGCGGCCGAAGGCCCTGGCCTCGGCCTCGGTGGCGGAGACGCCGACCAGCCAGCCGGCCCGGCCCCGGCTCACCCAGTCCAGGGTGTTGACCGAGATCGAGGTGTGGAACGGCTCGGTGTGGGTGGTGGTGACGGTGGGCACCAGTCCGACCCGCTCGGTCAACGGCGCGATCCGGGCGAGGGTGGCGAGGGCGTCGGGGCGGCTCGGCTCGGGGGTGAAGGAGTCGTCGAGGGTGACGAAGTCGAGGGTGGCCCGCTCGGCGAGGCGGGCGAGGGCGGCGTAGTGCCCGGCGTCGACGTGGCCGGGGCTGTCCAGGGCGGCGGAGAGGTGCAGTTGGCGGGGCATGCTGAGGCCTGACTTTCCTCGTGCGGACGCGTGCGGGCGACGCCGGCGAACCCGCACAGGGTGTGTGCGGGTGCGTACGGCCGCGCGCGGGTGCGCGGTGACGGCCCGGAGGCGGGCGGGGCCCGTTCGGGCGGGAGGGGAGGAACGGCGCCGGGCGGGAGGTCAGCCGGGCGGCGGGGGGAACGGTCGGCTCAGCCGCGACACGCCGCGGACCACACGCGACCGAAGTCGATGTGGCTGCGGGTCACCAGCGGGCAGGACGCGTTCACGGCTTCAGTTGACCAGTGCCTCCGCCGGTTCGTCAACCGCCGTTCCCGCCGACCCGGGGCGGGACGCACGACGGCCCCGCCGGGATGCACGACGACCCCGCCCCGCCGCTGGGGGAGCAGCGGCGGGGCGGGGTCGTGGAGTGCGGACGGACGGGGCCTCAGGCCTTGGTCACGTCCTCGATCTCGTCCTCGTCCTCGCGACCGGGGGTCTTGAGGTTGAACTTGGTGATCGCGAAGCGGAAGAGGAGGTAGTACAGCGCGGCGAAGACCAGGCCGATCGGGATGATCATCCAGGGCTTGGTGGCCAGGTTCCAGTTGAGCAGGTAGTCGATCAGGCCGGCCGAGAAGCCGAAGCCGTCGTGCACCCCGAGGCCCCAGGTGACGGCCATCGAGAGGCCGGTGAGCAGGGCGTGGATCAGGTACAGCACCGGCGCGATGAACATGAACGAGAACTCGATCGGCTCGGTGACACCGGTCACGAAGCTGGTCAGCGCGACGGAGATCATCATGCCGGTGACGGCCTTGCGGCGGTCGGGGCGGGCGGTGTGGGCGATCGCCAGCGCGGCGGCCGGGAGGCCGAACATCATGATCGGGAAGAAGCCGGACATGAACTGACCGGCGGTCGGGTCACCGTGGAAGAAGCGCGGGATGTCGCCGGTCCAGGTGTGGCCGGAGGCGTCGGTGAAGCTGCCGACCTGCTGCTGGAAGAAGGTGTTGAGGAACTGGTGCATGCCGACCGGGATCAGACCGCGGTTGGCGACACCGTAGATGCCCGCACCGCCGGCGCCGAGGCCGGTCAGCCAGTCGCTGGCGTGGGTCAGGCCGGTGCCGATCGGGCCCCAGGCCAGACCCATGAGGACGCCGAGCAGGGTGCCGACGAACGCCATGATGATCGGCACGAGGCGGCGGCCGTTGAAGAAGCCGAGCCAGTCGATGAGCTGCTTGCGGTGGTACTTCTGCCAGATCACGGCGCTGAGCAGGCCGACCACGATGCCGCCGAAGACCCCGGGGTTCTGGGGCTTTCCTTCCGGCAGCGCCGCGGTGATGGTCCCGTCCACCGGGAAGACGGTCAGCACGTTGTGGAAGACCAGGTAGCCGACCAGGGCGGCCAGCGCGGTCGAGCCGTCGGCCTTCTTGGCGAAGCCGATGGCGACACCGACGCAGAACAGCAGCGCCAGGTTCTTGAAGACCGCGTCACCGGCGGTGGCGAAGACCTCGGCGACCTTCCCCCAGCCGAGCCCGTCCTTGCCGAAGACATCGGGCTGGCCCAGCCGGACCAGGATGCCCGCGGCCGGGAGGACGGCGACCGGCAGCTGGAGGCTGCGGCCGATCTTCTGCAGGCCCTGGAGCAGGTTCTGGCCGAATTTCTTGGCGGGGCTTGGCGTGGCCGGAGCCGAGGCGGGCGTCGGTGCCTGCGCTGACTGACTCATTGGGGTGGGTTCCTAACGGCATGGCGGTCGGGGGAGGGGCACAGGGGGCCGAACCGCGAACTGGTCTACACCACGTGTGGTGTAGACCAGTTTTGTAGCACGGGTGGAGAAGGGGGGGAACCCCGGAAAGCGCCCCTGCCGGGAAGCGCTATGAAATCGAAACCTAGTTGCGGAACGACGATCATGATTACCCGCCGTGATTGGGATTTTGGCTATTTGCGCAACAAAAAGGCCCGGCCCCGCCCGGCGGCCCCGTCGAGGCCTCGTCAGGGGTCCGTCGCGGGCCCGGCGGTGCGCGAACGGGGGCCGGGTCGGCGGGGTTCACGGGCGGACGCGGCGAGGCCCGGGCGGAGGCGGCCCCCGGAGCCCGGGTGCCCGCCCGCCGGGGTCCGGGCCGGGCGCGGCGGGCGGCGGGGAAGGGGCCCGCCGGGGTGTCGGACATCACGAACGACCGTCGGCCGGGAGGAGTCCGGGCCCCACCCCGTCCGGCTTCGGCCAATCCGCGGCTTTCCGACCCCCCGCGGCGCATGGTCGGGGCCGGCGCGGAAACGGCGGCGGCCGATTGCCGGCCACCGCCCGCGCCGGGCGGCGGCGGCCTTTCCCCACCCCCGGCGAGCCCCCGTCCGGCGGCCCGGCGGCCGGGCGGTGCGGGCCGCCCCGGCCCCGCCTGACACGGCCGACGGCCCGCCGGGGAATCCCCGGGGCGCATATCGGAATTGTTTTACCGCCCGGGCATTTGGTCCTTTCCGGAAATGCCGAAGGCCTTCGGGCCGTCGGGTCCGGAGGCCATTGCGGGTGCTGCCCGGTGACGCTCGGTTTCAGAGCTTGGTGACGTCCTCGACCTCGCTCTCGTCCTCCCGCCCGGGTGTTTTCAGATTGAATTTGACGATGATGAACCGGAAGAGCGCGTAGTACACGGCGGCGAAGCAGAGCCCGATCGGGATGATCAGCCACGGCTTGGTGGCCAGCCCCCAGTTGATGACGTAGTCGATCAGGCCGGCCGAGAAGCTGAAGCCGTCGTGCACCCCGAGCCCCCAGGTGACGGCCATCGAGGCGCCGGTCAGCAGCGCGTGCACGCCGTACAGGGCCGGGGCGACGTAGGCGAAGGAGTACTCGAGCGGTTCGGTGACGCCCGTCACGAAGGAGGTCAGGCCGACCGAGAGCATCAGGCCGTAGATCTCCTTGCGGCGGTGCGGTTTTGCCGAGTGCGCGATCGCCAGTGCGGCGGCGGGCAGCGCGAACATCATGATCGGGAAGAATCCGGACTGGAACTGGCCGGCCGTCGGGTCGCCCGCCAGGAAGCGCGGGATGTCGCCGTGCGCGATGGTGCCGTCCGGCTTGATGAACTCGCCGAACTGGAACCAGACGAATGTGTTCAGCAACTGGTGCATGCCGATCAGCAGCAGCGCGCGGTTGAACAGGCCGAAGATGCCGGCGCCGCCCGCGCCCAGGTCGGCCAGGGTCTGGCTGAAGTCGTTGAGCCCGCGGCCGATCGGCGGCCAGACCCAGAGCGCCACGCAGGCGGTGGCCAGGCCCACCACCGCGGTGATCATCGGCACCAGGCGGCGGCCGTTGAAGAAGCCCAGCCAGTCGACCAGCCTGGTGCGGTGGAAGCGGACCCAGAGCCAGGCGGACATCAGGCCGATCAGGATGCCGCCCAGGACGCCCGGGTTCTGGTACGTCGCGGCCGCCGCCTTGGCCGAGCTGTAGTCCACGCACTGGCCGGTCCAGGAGTCGGTGACCAGGACCGTCCCGCTCTTGCAGCTCTCCGGGAACGCGTGCAGGACCTTGTAGTAGACGAGGAAGCCCACCACGGCGGCCAGCGCGGTGGAACCGTCCGCCTTCTTCGCCATGCCGATCGCCACCCCGACGCAGAACAGCATCGGCAGGCCGAACGAGGAGTCCAGCAGGGCGCCGCCGGCCGCGGCGAAGACCTTGGCGACGTCGGTCCAGCCGAGGCCGTCCTGGCCGAAGACGTCGGGCTGGCCGAGCCGGTTGAGGATGCCGGCCGCGGGGAGCACCGCCACCGGGAGCTGCAGGGAGCGGCCCATCTTCTGGAGGCCGCCGTAGAAGGTGTGCCACCACACGCGCTGCGGGGCCGTGGCGCCTGCCGAACTCATCCTTCGCCCTCCGGGAGCAGTTGCCGGCCGGTGGCCCCCGGCGGGACCCCCGGGCGGGGATCCGGAACACCCGGGGTCCTTTCTGCGTTCATCGGAGTACACATATATTGGTGTAGACCACTTTGGGACGCAGGCCGCACGCCGGGCGCGAGCCCGCTGCTCGTCATCCTCTGGTGGCGGCCGGGACCGTGCGCGCCGGAATGGGCCAAAAGTGGACTAACGTGGCAGATCGGACCGGAGCAGGTGATGCTGGTCGCGCTGCCCGGCGGCGCGACCGCGGCTGAACCCGCGTCAGCACCGGTACCGACCACGCCGGCCACCGGTCGGCGGACACCCCAGCACAGCGCAGGACGGCACCCGGCAGAGCGGCCGGCGGGCCGAGACAGAGGGAGAAATCAGATGGCCAGCAAGGCTGAGAAGATCGTCGCCGGTCTGGGCGGCATCGACAACATCGAAGAGGTCGAGGGCTGCATCACCCGCCTTCGCACCGAGGTCAAGGACGCCTCCCTGGTCAACGAGGCCGCCCTCAAGGCCGCCGGCGCCCACGGCGTCGTCAAGATGGGCACCGCCATCCAGGTCGTCATCGGCACCGACGCCGACCCGATCGCCGCTGACATCGAGGACATGATGTGAGCTGAGCCACCGGGCTCACCCCACCCCCGGCCCGCCGCCCCACCCGGGAACGGCGGGCCGAGGCGCACCCGGAACACCCGCTCCGAGCGACTACGCTCAGTGCCTATGTCACGCATCGACGGCCGCACCCCCGACCAGCTCCGCCCCATCACCATCGAACGGGGCTGGAGCAAGCACGCCGAAGGATCCGTCCTCATCTCCTACGGCGACACCAAGGTGCTGTGCACCGCCAGCGTCACCGAGGGCGTCCCCCGCTGGCGCAAGGGCAGCGGCGAAGGCTGGGTCACCGCCGAGTACTCCATGCTCCCGCGCGCCACCAACACCCGCGGCGACCGCGAGGCCATCAAGGGCCGCATCGGCGGCCGCACCCACGAGATCAGCCGGCTCATCGGCCGCTCGCTGCGCGCCGTCGTCGACCACCGCGCCCTCGCCGAGAACACCATCGTCCTCGACTGCGACGTCCTCCAGGCCGACGGCGGCACCCGCACCGCCGCCATCACCGGCGCCTACGTCGCCCTCGCCGACGCCGTCGCCTGGGCCCGCGACCGCAAGCTCCTGCGCGCCAAGGGCCAGCCCATCACCGGCGGCGTCAGCGCCGTCAGCGTCGGCATCATCGACGGCGTCCCGATGCTCGACCTCCAGTACGAGGAGGACGTCCGCGCCGAGACCGACATGAACATCGTCTGCACCGCCGACGGTCGCTTCGTCGAGGTCCAGGGCACCGCCGAGGGCGCCCCCTTCGACCGCGCCCTGCTCGACCGCCTGCTCGACCTCGGCACCCTGGGCTGCGCCGAGCTCGACGAGATCCAGCGCAAGGCCCTGGAGGCCTGAACCGGTTCGGCCCACGGCGCCGTGGACCCGGATGTACCCGCCGCCGTACGGGCCGCTGTACACGCCGGGCCCGAAGCCCGTACGGTTCCCGCAGCACCCCTGCTGCGGGAACCGCGCACCCCCCGGCGCGCGTCCCGTCCCACGGAACCCGCGCGCCCCACAGGAGGACCGGATGCCGTCCAGCATCGCCCGCCCCGCCGCCCTCGCCGTGGCCGGCCTGATCGCCATCCTCCCGCTCAGCATGGTCAGTTGCTCCGCAGCCCAGAAGGCGATCGACTGCGGCAACACGGCGGTCAGGATCACCGGCGACCTCGCCGACGTCACCAGCGCCTACGGCAACGCGAGCAACGACTCGGCGGCCGCCGCGAAGGCGCTGGAGAAGCTCAGGACCGACCTCAACCAGGTCGGCAGGAACTCCAAGAACACCGACGTCGCCAAGGCCGTCGCCGACCTGCAGAAGCAGGCCGACAAGGTCCAGCAGGCCGTCGACAAGAAGGAGGTCCCCGACCTCAAGCCGCTCGGCGACGCGGCCGGCAACCTCACCTCGGTCTGCACCGGCTGACGCCGGAACGGCTGCCGATAGGGTGGGCGATATGTCCACCCGATTGATCCTCGCCACCCGTAACCAGCACAAGGTCGCCGAACTCCGCGCCATCCTCGGCGAGGCCGGCCTGGACGTCGAGCTCGTCGGCGCCGACGCCTACCCCGAGATCCCGGACGTCCCGGAGACCGGCGTCACCTTCGCCGAGAACGCGCTCCTCAAGGCACACGCCCTCGCCCGCGCCACCGGCCTGCCCGCCGTCGCCGACGACTCCGGCCTCTGCGTGGACGTCCTGAACGGCGCCCCCGGCATCTTCTCCGCCCGCTGGGCCGGCAAGCACGGCGACGACCGCGCCAACCTCGACCTGCTGCTCGCCCAGCTCTCCGACATCTCCGACCCGCACCGCGGCGCCCACTTCTTCTGCGCCGCCGCCCTCGCCCTCCCCGACGGCACCGAGCGCGTCGTCGAGGGCCGCCTCCTCGGCACCCTGCGCACCGCCCCCTCCGGCGACGGCGGCTTCGGCTACGACCCGATCCTCCAGCCCCTCGGCGAGACCCGCACCTGCGCCGAACTCACCCCCGCCGAGAAGAACGCCATCAGCCACCGCGGCCAGGCCTTCCGCGGCCTCGCCCCGGTCGTCAAGGACCTCCTGGGCTGAGAAAATCGAAGGGCCCGACCGGAATCATTCCGGTCGGGCCCTTCGATTTGAAGGTTATCCTGGTGCGGCCGAAGGGATTCGAACCCTCAAGCCCTCACGGGCCAACGGACCTAAACCGTCTGCGTCGCCTCTGCGCCACGGCCGCCTGTCCTGCTGACCATCATGTTACTGGGCCCGCGAATTGGTCGACACCTTCCTTCGGCCAAGCCGCTAGGCAGCGTGCTTCCTCGACTTCCGTTTGCAGTAGGTCGGAGTGATGGCGTGGCAGTTCGGGCAGAGCAGCCGCAGGTTGTCCGGCCGGTTGTCCGACCAGTCCCCATTGATGTGGTCCACCTCCAGCGTCATCGGGTGCCCGCGCCACTCGGGGCCGGTGCTGCAGCCCTCGCACTCTTGCGGCCTGCCGAGTTCGTTCAGCGCGCTACGGATTCGCGAGCCGGGGAGCCGTTTGGCCCCCCAGGGGCGCTGAGCGAGGAGTTGTTCGGCGGGGATTCTGGTGGGGGCATGCTTGCCGCGGCCGTGGGCCTGCCCGGTGAAGTGTGAGGTGTCGATGCCGAGTGCCTTGATGCGGCGCCCGATGTGGGCCTGGGTGCCACCGGCCTGACGCTGGTCGAGGTAGCGCACGACTCCGGCCACGCTGTGCGAGGCCACGACGGCCTCCTGGAGGAGTTCCCGGGTGTAGACGGTTCCGGGCGACGGGAAGTGGGACGTGTCGATGCCGTACGCCTTGGCCTTCCGCCGCAGGTAGGAGCGGTTGTACTGGTTGGGTTCGCGGTCGAGTGCGATCAGCATCTCGTCGAGCGTGGTTGCGGCAGCAGCGACCTCGGCCAGCACCTCCTTCGAGTACTGGCGCTGCCTGTAGGCGCGGCATCCCTCCTGGGCGAAGTGCGAGGTGTCGATGCCGTAGTGCCGGAGTCGTCGGCTCAGGTAGCTGTGCGTGCCGCCCGCCATCGGCACGCCGAGCTTTCGCATCATGTCGTTGACGTTGCTGGACTCGGCCGCGAGCGACGCGAGCAGTTCGCGGGTGTACTTGACCGGCATGGTTGTTCCCCTTCGGGCAGTGGTTCGCCCGTCCCCCGGTGTGCGAACGATCGTTGGGGGATTTGGTTACGGGTGACGGGGTTTCGGCCAGGGGGTGACTTGTTGTCGTCGGTGGGGTGACCGGCGGGGTTGGGGGTTTGATTACCAATTGGTACAGACCTATTGACCTATGTGGTTCAGACCACATAGCTTCGGCGCCAATTGCAATCCCCCACGTGCGTGCTCCCCCACAGGCACGCGCCGACACTCTCTCCCGGAGGACCGAGTGTTGATCCGAAACACGGCGGAGCGGCGTCCCACCGCCGCACTCCGCCGCAAGAGCCCGGCTGCCCGGGCGGGCGCGGTCACGCTGGCGGCGGCCGGTCTGGCCGGTCTGCTGCTGTCGACGCTGGGCGCGGTGCCCTCGCAGGCGTCCGCGACCGTCGACAACGGGGCCTGTCGCCCCGACGGCCTGTACCAGACGCCCGGCGTGGACGTCCCGTACTGCTCGGTCTACGACACCGGCGGCCGCGAGAAGATGGGCGCGGACCACCAGCGCCGCATCATCGGCTACTTCACCGGCTGGCGCACCGGCAAGAACGGCGACCAGCCCTACCTGGTGAACGACATCCCCTGGGACAAGGTCACCCACCTCAACTACGCGTTCGGCCACGTCGGCGGTGACAACAAGCTCTCCGTCGGCACCGACGGCCCGACCAACGAGGCCACCGGGATCTCCTTCCCGGGCGTGCCCGGCGCCGAGTTGGACCCGACGCTGCCCTACAAGGGCCACTTCAATCTGCTGACGAAGTTCAAGAAGCAGTACCCGAACGTCAAGACCCTGATCTCGGTGGGCGGTTGGACCGAGACCGGCGGCTACTTCGGGGACGACGGCAAGCGCGTCAACTCCGGCGGCTTCTACTCGATGACCGTCAACCCAGACGGCAGCGTCAACCAGGCCGGCATCGACACCTTCGCCGCCTCGTCCGTCGACTTCATCCGCAAGTACGGTTTCAACGGCGTCGACGTCGACTACGAGTACCCGACCTCGATGAAGGACGCCGGCAACCCGCTGGACTGGCAGCTCGCCAACTCCAAGCGCGGCTCGCTGGCGAAGGGCTACGCGGCGCTGATGAAGACGCTGCGCGAGAACCTGGACCGGGCCGGCGCCGCCGACGGCAGGCACTACCTGCTGTCGGTCGCGGCCCCGTCGTCCGGCTACCTGCTGCGCGGCATGGAGACCTTCCAGGTGGCGCAGTACCTGGACTACGTCAACATCATGTCGTACGACCTGCACGGCGCCTGGAACAAGTACGTCGGCCCGAACGCCTCGCTGTTCGACGACGGCAAGGACGGCGAGCTGGCTGCGGCCAACGTGTACGGCACCGGCCAGTACGGCGGCATCGGCTATCTGAACGCCGACTGGTCGTACCACTACTTCCGCGGTGCGATGCCGGGCGGCCGGATCAACGTCGGCCTGCCGTACTACACCCGGGGCTTCAAGAACGTCACGGGCGGCACCAACGGCCTGTGGGGCACCGCGGCGGCGACCACCTGCCCGGTCGGCTCCGGCCTGACCTCCTGCGGTGACGGCGCGGTCGGCATCGACAACATCTGGAACGACAAGGACGACGCGGGCAAGGAGTCCCCGGCCGGGTCGAACCCGATGTGGCACGCGAAGAACCTGGAGAAGGGCATCCTGCCCGACTACCTGGCCAAGTACGGCGTGAAGGACACCGCGCTGCAGGGCACCTACGCCCGCAACTACAGCAGCAGCCTGGTGGCGCCGTGGCTGTGGAACGACGCCAAGAAGGTGTTCCTCTCCACCGAGGACGAGCAGTCGGTGGGTGCCAAGGCGGACTACATCGTCAACCAGGGCGCCGGCGGCGCGATGATCTGGGAGCTCGCGGGCGACTACAAGTGGGACGCGGGCGCCAACGGCGGCAAGGGCGAGTACGTGCCGGGTTCGACGCTGACCTCGCTGATGTACGACAAGTTCAAGGCGGCCACGCCGTACGGCGCGACCCGTTCGACGGTCCCGCTGCCGCAGCAGACCCTGCCGATCGACGTGTCGTTCACCAACTTCGCGCTGGGTGACTCGAACTACCCGATCAACCCGAAGATCCACATCGTCAACAACTCGACGACGACCCTGCCGGGCGGCACCGAGTTCCAGTTCGACTACAGCAACTCGGCTCCGGGCAACGCCAAGGACCAGTCCGGCTTCGGCCTCCAGGTCATCCGGCAGGACAACCCCGGTCCGGGCAACGTGGGCGGCCTGAAGGGCACCTACAACCGGGTGTCGGTCAAGCTGCCGGGCTGGCAGTCGCTGGCGCCGGGCGCCTCGGTGGACCTGGACTTCGTCTACTACCTGCCGGTCTCGACCCCGTCGAACTGGACGGTCAACGTGAACGGCACGCTGTACGGGCTCAAGGGCGACCTGACCCGGGGCACGGTGGACGGTGGCACGCCTACCCCGACCCCGACGCCTACCCCGACGCCTACCGCGACCGCTACTGCTTCGCCGACGGCGACCGCCTCCCCGACGGCGACGGCCTCGCCGACCGCGACGGCCACCGCGACCGCCACTCCGACGACGGGGGCCTGCACGGCCGCCCCGAGCTGGGACGCGGGCACCACCTACGCGGCCACCACCAAGGTGTCGTGGAAGGGCCACTACTACCAGAACAAGTGGTGGACCAAGGGCGACGACCCAGCGGCCAGCGGCTCGTGGGGCGTCTGGAGCGACCTCGGGGCCTGCTGACGGCGCCCTGAGGTGAGAGACGGCGGTGGCGGTGCACCCGGTCGGGGGGTGTGCCGCCACCGCTTCGTTCAGCGAGGTGCCAGACGAGCGGGGCGCCGGGCGCCGGGGCGTCAGGCCGTCGAGCGTCAGGCGGTCTCGACCTTGAGGTCGCGCAGCAGCTTGGCGACGTGCCCGGTGGCCTTCACGTTGTACAGCGCGCGCTCGACCTTGCCCTGCTCGTCCACGATCACGGTGGAGCGGATCACGCCGACGTAGGTGCGGCCGTAGTTCTGCTTCTCGCCGTAGGCGCCGTAGGCCTCCAGCACCTGGTGGTCCGGGTCGGACACCAGGGTGACCTTGAGGTTCTCGGCCTCGCGGAACTTGCCGAGCTTCTCCGGCTTGTCCGGGGAGACGCCGATGACGTCGTAGCCGGCGCCGGCGAGGACCTCCAGGTTGTCGGTGAAGTCGCAGGCCTGCTTGGTGCAGCCGGGGGTGAGCGCGGCCGGGTAGAAGTAGACGATGACCTTGCGGCCCAGGTGGTCGGCGAGGGACACCTGGTTGCCGTCGGCGTCGGACAGGCTGAAGGCGGGCGCGGTGTCGCCGGGCTGGAGACGCTCACTCACGGGTAAATCTCCTGTTGCTGGGGCGGGCGGTCATAGCACGGCAAACTTACCTCCGATGGTGGGTGGGGTCGCGCGGCCCTGCTCGGCAACTGACAGACTGGGTCAGTCGCACAGGACAACATCAGCAAGTGAATGGGGTGGCCCGAGTGGGCAAGGCGAGCACGAAGGACAAGTCGGCGCGGACGACCGCCCAGATCGAGGCGGACATCTCCCGGACCCGCACCCAGCTGGCGGCCACCCTGGACGAGCTGGCCGTGCGCGTCCACCCGAGCACGATCAGCGCCCAGGTGAAGGCGAAGGCCGTGGCCGCCGTCGAGGAGAAGGCCGGCCGGGCGTACGTGGCCGCCAACGGCGTGGTGGAGAAGGTGCGGGCGCAGTTCGTGGACGAGAAGGGGCAGCCGCGTACGGAGCGGATCGTCCCGGCCGCGCTGGTCGGCGTGGGCGTGCTGCTGTTGGTGGCTTCCGCCCGGAAGCGCCGCAAGGGCTGAACGGGCGCGGGGTGAGGGCCGGGCGCGGGAGGCGTCCGGCCTTCGGTGTGCCCGGGCCCGGGAGGTGTGACCGGCTCCGGGGGGTGTGCCCGGGCCCGGGTGCGTGACCGGCCCCGCGGGTGCCGCGGCTTCCCGCATGCCGGGCCAGCGTCACGCCGCGCGCCCGGGGGCGGTACCTTCGGGATCGTGAGTACGAACGACGAACCGACCCCGCAGGCCTCCTCCGCCGCACCCGAGTACGAGGCGGCGCGGCACGACCGGCTGGGCGAGAAGCTGCCGATCCGGATGCTGCACGACCGCGTGCTGGTGCGGATCGAGGGCAGTGAGGGTGAGCGCCGCTCGACCGGCGGCATCCTGATCCCCGCGACCGCGGAGCTGTCCAAGCGCTGCACCTGGGCGGAGGCCGTCGCGGTGGGCCAGAGCGTCCGCTCGGTGGAGCCGGGTGACCGCGTCCTGTACGACCCGGAGGACAAGCTGGAGGTCGAGGTCCGCGGCGCCACCTACGTGCTGCTGCGCGAGCGTGACCTGCACGCGGTGGCGGCGACCCGCTTCGGCGACACGGAGGGCTCGACCGGGCTCTACCTCTGAACCTCTGAGCACGGGCGTGGCGTGAGCCGGTCGGGGCGGTGCCCCGGCCGGCTCCTTGCGTCCGGGCCTGCCGGTGGCGGGCGTTAGGCCGGGGCCTGTCGGTGGTGGGCGCTAGGGTCCCGGCATGACGAGGCGTGTGCCGGTGATCGGCGAGGGTGAGCGGCGGGCCCGGGTGGGGCGGCGGCAGTTGCTGGCGCCGTCGGTGCGGGTGGCGCGGGTGGAGCAGGTGGCGGACGCGCTGGTGGGGCTGCACGCGTCGGACCCGGCGACGGTGTACCTGTCGGCGTGCGCGCGGCTGCTGGAGCCGTCGGCGACGGAGGTGGACCGGGCGCTGTACGAGGACGTCACGCTGGTGAAGCTGCTGTCGATGCGGCGGACGCTGTTCGCGGTGACGGAGGGCTTTGCGCCGCACGTGAGTTCGTCGACGGCGCGGGCGATCGCGGCGAGGGAGCGGGCGACGCTGCTCAAGCACCTGCGGGACCACGCGGACGGCTGGGACGAGGCACGGCTGGCCGGGGCGGAGCGCGCGGTGCTGGCCGCCGTGGCCCGGCGCGGCGAGGCGACGACCAAGGAACTCGGGGACGACGTACCGGAGTTGCGCGAGACGATGCTGATGTCGGCGGGCAAGCCGTACGAGAGCCGGCAGAGCGTGGGCAGTCGGCTGCTGCGGGTGCTGGCCGCGGACGGGCACGTGCGGCGGGGCCGTCCGCGCGGGTCGTGGCTGAGCAACGTCTATCCGTGGGCGCCGGTGCCGCAGTGGCCGGAGGCGCCGGTGCGGGAGGCGAAGGCGGAGGTGGTGCGGCGCTGGCTGGCCGGGTACGGCCCGGCGACCGTCGAGGACGTGAAGTGGTGGACGGGCTGGACACTGGGGGACACCCGCCGGGCGTTGGCGGACGTGGGCGCCGAGGACGTGGAGCTGGCGGGCGGGGCGGCGGCGCTGGTGCTGCCGGGGGACGCCGGGCCGGTGGCGGAGCCGGAGCCGTGGGCGGCGCTGCTGCCGGCGCTGGATCCGACGGTGATGGGCTGGCGGGGGCGGGACTGGTACCTGCGGCCGGAGGACGTGCCGGCGCTGTTCGACCGGGCGGGCAACGCCGGGCCGACGGTGTGGTGGTGCGGCCGGGTGGTGGGCGGCTGGGCGCAGCGGCCGGACGGCGAGGTGGTGTGGCGGCTGTTCGGTGATGTGGGGGCGGAGGCCGGGGCGGCGATCGCGGCGGAGGCGGCGCGTCTGGCGGGCTGGCTGGGGGAGGTGCGGGTGACGCCGCGGTTCCGGTCGCCGTTGGAGCGGGAGTTGGCGGCGGGGTAGGTCACCGGCCGGCGGGGCGGTTCACCGCTCGGCGGGCGGTTCACCGGCCGATGGCGTGGTTCAGCGGCGGGTGAAGCGGCTCACTGGGCCGGCGGGGTGGCGCGCTGGGCCGGTGGTGTCGCGCTCGTCGCCGGGTTGGTGGCGGCGCCGGTGGTGCTGGGTGGCGTGGCCGGGTGGGTGGGCCGGGTCTGGGTGGGTCGGGGGGTGGGGCTGGACTGCTCCTGGGTGGTGGTGGGCTGGGGTGCCTGCGGGCTGGGCTGTTCCTGGGTGGTGGTGGGCTGCGGGGCGGGCGCGCTGGGGGCGTGGGTGGGGGTGTGGGTGGGGGTGTCGGGCACGGGGGTGCTGCTGGGGGGTTCCTCGCTGCTGCTGCTGCTGCCGCCGGTGGTGGGGGTGGTGGCGGTGGGGCTGGGGGTGGTGGTGGCGCTGCTGCTGGGGCTGAAGCTGGGAGCGGGGGTGTCGCGGCCGGTCTGGAGGTCGAACTGCTGGGTGGTGGTGCCGTCGAGGGCGGCGCTCATGTAGGCGGTCCAGATCCGGGTGGGGAAGGTGCCGCCGTTGATCCGGGCGAGTCCGGCGGTGCCGGCCAGTGGTTCCTTGGCGTGGGTCTTCGGGTTCTCGCGGAACAGGCCGACGGTGGTGGCGAGTTCGGGGGTGTAGCCGGCGAACCAGGCGGAGAGGTTGGAGTCGGTGGTGCCGGTCTTGCCGGCGGCGGGGCGGCCGAGGTCGAGGGCGGCGGCGCCGGTGCCGCGGGGGCCGATGACGTCGCGCAGGACGTCGGTGACGGTGTCGGCGTAGGGCCGGTCGATGGCGTCGACGGGGGTGTGGTCGGGCATCTTGGGGGCGTCGACGGCGCCGCCGGTGTGGACGCGTGCGAGTTTGAGGACGGACCAGGGGGCGTTCGCCTGGCCGTGGTTGGCGAGGGTGGCGTAGGCGCCGGCCAGGTCGAGGGCGCTGGGGGTGGCGGTGCCGAGGGTCATCGAGGTGTTGGCCGGGTCCATGCCGCGGACGCTGTCGGGGATGCCGAGTTTGACGGCGGTGTCGCGGACGCGGGCGAGGCCGGCGTCGACGCCCTCCTGCGCGTACACGGAGTTGACGGACTTCACCATGGCGTAGCGCAGGGTGATGTTGCCGTAGTCGACGTCGTCCTCGTTGGGCGGCGCGTAGGGGGTGGGGCCGCCGGTGACGGGGCGTTCGCTGGTGCCGTCGTAGCGGGTGTCGGGGGTGATCGGTCGGCCGTCGAGGGTGTGCTGGGCGATGAGGCCGGCGGCGAGGTCGACGGGTTTGAAGGTGGAGCCGATCTGGTTGTCCTGGCGCAGGGCGTCGTTGTAGGGCTGTTTGGCGTAGTCGGGGCCGCCGTAGACGGCGACGACGCGGCCGGTGGCGGCTTCGACGGAGGCGCCGGCGACCCGGACGTCGGTGTCGGTGGCGGGGCGGCGCTGGGGGTCGAGTTCGTCGGTGAGTTCGTCCTGGACGGCCTTGTGGAAGGCGTCCTGCTTGGGCTTGTCGAAGGTGGTGGTGATGCGCCAGCCGCCGGCCTTGAGGGTGGCGGTGTCGATGATGCCGGCGGAGACGAGGTAGTCGTCGGCGACGCCGACGAGGTAGCCGGCCTGGCCGGAGAGGCCGGTGGCGGGCTGGGGGTCGATCGGTTCGGGGAAGGTGGTGGCGGTGCGTTCGGCGTCGGTGAGGAAGCCGAGTTGGACCATGCCGTCGAGGGTGTAGTGCCAGCGGGCGATGGCCTTCTCGCGGTTGGCGGGGGTGGCGGTCTTGACGTCGTAGCTGCTGGGGGCCTGGAGGAGGGAGGCGAGGTAGGCGCCCTGGGCGAGGGTGAGGGCGGAGACGTCGACGCCGTAGTAGGCATGGGCGGCGCTCTGGATGCCGTAGGCGCCGCGGCCGAAGTAGCTGCTGTTGAGGTAGCCGGCGAGGATCTCGGGCTTGTCGCGTTGCTGGTCGACCTTGAGGGCGATGAAGAGTTCGCGGCCCTTGCGTTCGATGGTCTTGTCCTGCGTCAGGTAGTAGTTCTTGACGTACTGCTGGGTGATGGTGGAGCCGCCTTGGGTGCCCTTGCCGGTGAGGGTGTTCCAGCCGGCCCGGAGCATGCCTTTGAGGTCGATGCCGCGGTTGCGGTAGAAGGTGCGGTCCTCGGCGGAGACGACGGCGTGCTGGGTTTGCGGGGGGATCTGGTCGATGGTGACGTCGGTGCGGTTGACGGCGCCGGTGCGGGCGATCTCGGTGGTGTCGTCGGCGTAGAGGTAGATGTTGTTCTGGGCGACGGCGTGGGCGTTGGGGTCGGGCACCGGGACGATGACGTAGAGCACGGCGAAGGCGCCGGCGGTGAGCAGGAGCGCGGCGGTGAGGGCGCCGAGCGTGATGCGCCAGGTGGGCAGGAGCCGGCGCCAGCGGGGGAGGGCTCGGCGGGCCGCGCGGCGGGCGGCTCGTTTGGCCTGGCGTCGGGTGCTCAAGGTCATGCCGCGATTATGTGCTATTTGATGGCCGATCAGGGGGTGGTCGGGGGGTTGGCGTGCTCGGGGAAATCGGGTGCGGCGGCTGGTCCTCGGCGCTACGGTGAAAGGTGCAAACCAGGTAGCGCCTCGCATGGCGCACTCGCATAGCGCACCCGCACAGCGCACCCAGTTCCGTCAGCTCCGCGCGTTCGGCCCGGTACCCCCGGGTTCGGCCGGTCGGAGCCGCTGGGGTGTGCGCGGACGTCGGCGGGCATCCGTCTGCCCGTATTTGTCGACAAGGAGACAATATGCTGAATCTCGCACCCGCGGAGACGCGGACCGCACGCCCTCCTGATCCCACCGGACCCCTGCCCGTCCTCGGGCTCTACGCGGCCGTCGCCCGCGGCGCCTTCCGCCGCTACTCCACCTACCGGGCCGCCACCCTGGCCGGCACCTTCACCAACACCGTCTTCGGCATCATCCTGGCCTCCTCCTTCCTCGCCCTCTGGCAGGCCCGCCCCGGCCTCGGCGGCTACGACCAGAGCCAGGCCGTCACCTACATCTGGGTCAGCCAGGCCCTGCTGGTCACCGTCGCGGTGTGGGGCGGCGGCTTCCAGGACGACCTCCAGGACCGCTTCCGCAGCGGGGACATCGCCGTCGACCTCTACCGCCCGGTCGACTTCCAGGGCTGGTGGCTGGCCACCGACCTCGGCCGGGCCGCCTTCCAACTGCTGGTCCGCGGCACCGTGCCGCTGCTCGTCGGCGCCCTGGTGTTCCGCACCCGGATGCCCGAGCAGCCGCTGACCTGGGCGGTCTTCCTGCTCTCGGTGCTGCTCGCGCTGGTGGTCAGCTTCGGGCTGCGCTTCCTGGCCTCGATCACCGGCTTCTGGCTGCACGACTCGGACGGGGTGCGCTCGGTGATGCTGGTGGTCTCGATGTTCTTCTCCGGGATGCTGCTGCCGATCGTGCTCTTCCCCGGCCTGCTCGGCGACCTCGCCGCGGTGCTGCCCTGGGCGGCGCTGGTGAAGGTGCCGACCGACGTCTTCCTGGAGCGCTCGACCGGCGCCGGCCTGCTCGGCGCGCTCGGCTTCCAGCTCGCCTGGGCCGTCGCCCTGCTCGCCGCGGGCCGGGGCGCCCAGTGGCTGGCGACCCGCAAGGTGGTGGTGCAGGGTGGCTGAGCCGATCGTGCCCCGCACCGCGTGGGCGGTCCGCTCCTGGTGGCTGTGCGCCCGGATGTGGATGCGCTCGATGATGGCCTACCGGGCCTCCTTCGCCCTGAACCTGGTGGCCAGCCTGGCCACGCACTCGCTGGACTTCGTCGTCCTGGTGCTGATGTTCCGGCACACCGACCAGCTGGGCGGCTGGCGCCTGCCGGAGATCGCGTTCCTCTACGGCACCGCGACCTTCGCCCTCGGCGTGGCCAACCTGCTGGTCGGCTCGGTCGAGGGCCTCGGCGTGCGGATCGTCAACGGATCGCTGGACACCATGCTGATCCGGCCGGCGCCCGCACTCGCCCAACTGTGCGCCGAACGCTTCTCGCTGCGCCGGCTCGGCCGCCCGATCCAGGCCCTGGCCGTGCTCGCCTGGTCACTGGCCGCCCTGGACGTCCACTGGACCTGGGACCGCGTGCTGCTGGTGCCCGCCCTGCTGGTCTGCGGCAGCGTCATCTTCGGCGCGATCTACGTCGGCGGCGCGACCGTGCAGTTCTGGTGGGGCGAGTCCAAGGAGATCCAGAACTCCTTCACCTACGGCGGCGCGACCCTGCTGCACTACCCGCCGACCATCTTCGCCAAGGAACTGGTGGCCGGCGTGGTCTTCGGCGTCCCGCTGGCCTTCGTCAACTGGCTGCCCGCCCTGCACGTCCTCGGCCGGCCCGACCCGCTCGGCCTGCCCACCGCCTTCCAGTACGCCTCCCCGCTCGCCGCCGCGCTCTGCGTCGCCGCCGCCGGGCTCGCCTGGCGGGCCGGGCTGCGCGCCTACCGCGGCACCGGCAGCTGAACCTACCGGGGCACCGGTAGCTGAACCCCCCTCCTACGCAAGGAATCCCCATGGCACTGATCGAACTCGAGGACGTCCGCCGCACCTTCACCGTGCGGGCCCGCACCGGCCGCTTCAGCCGGGTCAAGCGCGAGGTGCGCGCGGTGGACGGGCTGAGCTTCACCGTCGAGGCCGGCGAGTGCGTCGGCTACATCGGCCCCAACGGCGCCGGCAAGTCCACCACCATCAAGATGCTCACCGGCATCCTCGTGCCCAGCGGCGGGCGGCTGCGCGTCGCCGGAGTGGACCCGGCCCGCGAACGCGTCGCGCTGGCCCGCCGGATCGGCGTCGTCTTCGGCCAGCGCACCACGCTCTGGTGGGACCTCCCGCTGTGCGACTCCTTCGAACTCGCCCGCCGGATCTACCGCATCCCCGACCGCCGATATCGCGAGAACCTCGCCCGCTGCGTCGAACTGCTCGACCTGGAAGGGCTGCTGGACACCCCCGTCCGCCAGCTCTCGCTCGGCCAGCGGATGCGCGGCGACCTCGCTGCGGCGCTGCTGCACGACCCGCAGGTGCTCTACCTGGACGAGCCGACCATCGGCCTGGACGTGGTCAGCAAGGGGAAGGTGCGCGAGTTCCTGCGCGAGGTGAACCGGGACCGGGGCACCACCGTGCTGCTCACCACGCACGACCTGACCGACATCGAGCAGCTCTGCGGCCGGGTGATGGTGATCGACCACGGCCGGGTCGTCTACGACGGCGGGCTGGACGGCCTGCACGCCACCGGGCGCAGCGAGCGCACCCTGGTGGTCGACCTGGCCGAGGCCCGGCCCGCGATCGAGGTGGCCGGCGCCCGGGTGGTGAAGGTCGAGGGGCCCCGGCAGTGGCTGGCCTTCCCGGCGCAGCAGAGCGCCGCGCCGATCGTGGCGGCGGTGGCCGCGCGCTATCCGCTGGTGGACCTGTCGGTGCGCGAGCCGGCGATCGAGGACGTGATCGCGCGGATGTACACGGAGGTGGCGATCGGCTGACCCTCCCGAACGCTGAACGTGTGTTCGGTCGCTGTCACCCGTCCGGGGAGGGCACGTGACTCCCCGGCGGGCAGCCGAGTTGACGTTGCATCGCTCGGCGAACAGCACACCGGAGGGCAGCGCTTCTCGATGACCGGACCCGATGTGACCGTGGTGGTCGCGGTCTACAACACCATGCCCTACCTCACCGCCTGCCTGGACTCGCTGGTCGGGCAGACCCTGGCGCCCGGGCGGCTGGAGGTGGTGGTCGTCGACGACGGCTCCACGGACGGCGGCGAGGCCGTCCTGGACGACTACGCCGCCCGCCACCCCGGGCTGTTCCGGGTGGTGCACCAGCCCAACTCGGGCGGCCCGGCGGCCCCCACCAACCGGGGCCTGGCGCTGACCCGAGGCCGCTACGTGCTGTTCCTCGGCGCGGACGACTGGCTCGGCGCCGAGGCGCTGGAGCGGCTGGTCACGGCGGCCGACGCCTGGGGTTCGGACGTGCTGGTGCCCAAGCAGGTCGGGGTGAACGGGCGGCTGGTGCCGCAGGGGATCTTCCACGCCAACGCCGAGTCCGTCGGCTTCACCGACTCGGCGCTGGCCTGGGCGCTGTCCGACACCAAGCTGTTCCGGATGGACCTCGTCCGGCGCCACGGGCTGCGCCGCGACGAGGAGTTGAAGGTCTTCTCGGACCAGCCGTTCACTCTGGAGGCCTGCCTGCGGGCCGGCCGGGTGTCCGTCCTCGCCGACTACGACTGCTACTTCCTGGTGCTGCGTGAGGACTTGGGCAACGTCACCCAGCGGGCCGGGGTGCTGGACCGGTTGCGCGGGATCGCGGCATTGCAGCAGGTCGCCGCCGATCTGGCCGAGCCCGGCGGGGAGTTGGACGCGATCCGGGCCCGCAGTTTCGCCTGGGACGTGCCGCGGCTGCTCCAGGACGACTTCCTGTTGCTCGACGACGCCGTGCAGGAGCAGGTCTGCGCCGAGGTCGGCCGGCTGATCGAGCGCTTCGACGCCCGAGCGGTCTACCCGCGGCTGCCCGTCGCCGAGCGGCTGCGGCTCGAACTCGCCGCCGCCGTCCGGCCGGAGGCGCTGCGGGACCTGATCCGGTACGAGGCCGCGCACGGCGACCCGCCGGTGGTCGTCGACGGGCGGCGGCACTACGCGGGCTACCCGGCGTTCCGGGACGCCCGGCTGGGCCTGCCGGACGAGTTGTTCCTGCTGGGCGAGGAGCCGGTGCGGCTGCCGGTGGAGGTCCCGCCGCTCAACCTGGCCCAGCAGGTGTGGCGCGGCGCCGTGCCGGCCCAGCTGCGGCGCGGGCTGCGGCGCTACCCGGTGTGGCGCCGGCTCGCCAACACGGTGAACGGGGGCCGGGGGTGAGCGGGGCCCCGGAGGCCGGGGCCGCCGGAGGCCGGGCGCCCCGGAGGAGAGGGGACGCGGGGATGAACGGAACGCGAGGATGAACGGGGTGCGGGGATGAGCCGGGCGATGGACGTCTGCGTGGTCGGGCTGGGCAAGCTGGGCCTGCCGCTGGCCGTGCAGTTCGCGCTGAAGGGGCACCGGGTGACGGGGGCGGACATCGCCCCCGGGGTCGTCCACAGCGTCAACCAGGGCGTGCCGCCGTTCCCCCGGGAGGCGGGTTTGGACGAGGCGCTGAAGCGGGTGGTCGCCGAGGGGCGGCTGCGGGCCACCACCGACACCACGGCCGCCGTCGCCGCCGCCGAGGCCGTGGTGCTGGTCGTCCCGCTGGTCACCGCCGCCGACGGCACCCCGGACTTCGGCCTGCTCGACGCGGCCACCGACGCCGTCGCCGCCGGGCTGCGCCGGGGCACCCTGGTCAGCTACGAGACCACCCTGCCGGTCGGCGTCACCCGGGGCCGCTGGGCGCCCCGGCTGGCGGCCGGCTCCGGGCTGGCCGCCGGGGCGGACTTCGCGCTGGTGTTCAGCCCGGAGCGGGTCCGCACCGGGCGGGTCTTCGCCGACCTGCGGCGCTACCCCAAGCTGGTCGGCGGCGTGGACGCCGCCTCGACCCGGCGCGGCGCCGAGTTCTACCGGGCCGCGCTGGACTTCGACCCGCGCCCCGACCTGCCCCGGCCCAACGGCGTCTGGGAGCTGGCCTCGGTGGAGGCGGCGGAGTTCGCCAAGCTCGCCGAGACCACCTACCGGGACGTCAACATCGCGCTCGCCAACCAGTTCGCCCGGTACGCCGACCGGGTCGGGGTGGACTTCGCGGAGATCGCCGACGCGTGCAACTCGCAGCCGTACAGCCACCTGCACCGGCCCGGCATCGCGGTCGGCGGGCACTGCATCCCGGTGTACCCGCGGCTGTACCTGTGGAACGACCCGGGTGCGACGGTCGTGCGGGCCGCCCGGGAGGCCAACCTGGAGATGCCCGGGTACGCGGTCGGGTTGCTGGACGGCGCGCTGGCGGGCGGGATCGCCGGGCAGGGCGTGCTGGTGCTCGGGGCGGCGTACCGGGGCGGGGTCAAGGAGACGGCGTACTCCGGGGTGTTCCCGCTGGTCGAGGCGGTGCGGGCGGCGGGGGCGCGGCCGTACGTCAGCGATCCGCTGTACGGGGGCGGGGAACTGGCGGCGCTCGGGCTGCCCCCGTACGAGGGGGAGCCGGTGGTGGCGGCGGTGCTCCAGGCGGACCACCCGGAGTACCGGGGGCTGGCACCGGAGGACCTGCCGGGGGTGCGGGTGCTGCTGGACGGGCGGCGGTGCACGGATCCGGCGGTGTGGGCGGTCGAGGGGGTGCGGCGGATCGTGCTGGGCGGGGCCTGATCGTGCTGGGCCTGATCGTGCTGGGCGGGGCCTGAGGGGGCTGCGGTTCAGGGCCCGAGGACGCGTGGTGCGGGGCGTGCGGGGCGTGCGGCTCGCCGCGTCGGCGGGCACGGCGTACCGCACGCGGCGTGAGTGGGCGGGCACAGGGCGTGCGCCTGGCTGTGCGCGAGGCGTGCCCGGGCGCGCAACCAGGCGCGTGATCGCGGGGCGCGCTCTCACCCGCGCCGGGCAGCGGGCAGACTGGCGGGGTGAGTGACGAAGCCTTCAGCGGTACGGGCCCCGGGGTCCGGTTCACCGCCGCCGACGAGCAGAAGAGACATGGCGTCCGCCGGATGAAGACCATCGCGACCGGCCTGCTGGCCTTCGCGAGCCTGGTCTTCGCCCTCGCCACCTGGGCCAAGGCGGCCGGCGCCGGCTCCTGGGCCGGGTACGTGGCGGCGGCCGCCGAGGCGGGCATGGTCGGCGCGCTGGCCGACTGGTTCGCCGTGACGGCGCTGTTCCGCCGCCCGTTGGGCCTGCCGATCCCGCACACCGCGATCATCCCGACCAAGAAGGACGCCTTCGGGCGCTCGCTCGGCGACTTCGTCGGCGACAACTTCCTCTCCGGTCACGTGGTGCGCGGCCGCCTCGCGTCGCTGGGCATCGCCCGGCGGCTGGGGGAGTGGCTGGCCGCGCCGGGCAGCGCCGAGCGGGTCACCAAGGAGGCCTCGGCGGCGCTGCGCGGGGTGCTCGCGGTGCTCCGGGACGACGACGTGCAGGCGGTCGTCGCCGAGGCGGTGACCAGGCGGGCGGCGGCCACCTCGGTGGCCGAGCCGATGGGCCGGATGCTGGGCAAGGTGGTCGCGGACGGCGGGCACCACGGCGTGGTCGACCTGGTGGCCGTCCGGGCGCACGGCTGGCTGACGGCCAACCACGAGGAGGTGGTCCAGCGGGTCACCCAGAAGACCCCGGGCTGGACGCCCAAGTTCCTCGACAACCAGGTCGGCGAGCGGGTCTACAAGGAGCTGATGCGGTTCGTCACCGACATCCGGGACGACCCGGACCACCCGGCCCGCGGCGCCATCGACAACTTCCTCGCCGACTTCGCGACCGAACTGCAGACCGACCCGGAGACCATCGCCCGGGTGGAGCGGGCCAAGGTGGAACTGCTGGCCCGGCCCGAGGTGCAGGACCTGATCGCCTCCACCTGGGCGGCCGTCCGCACCCTGGTGGTGAACGCGGCCGAGGACGAGGACAGCGAACTGCGCCGGCGCATCCGCGAGGGCGTGAGCAGTTTCGGCGCGCGCCTGGCCACCGACGCCAAGCTCCAGGCCAAGGTGGACGGCTGGCTGCAGGACGCCGCCCAGTACCTGGTCGACACCTACCGCGCCGAGATCACCTCGCTGATCTCCGAGACGGTGGCGGGCTGGGACGCCGACGACGCCTCCCGCAAGATCGAGGCCAACGTGGGCCGCGACCTGCAGTTCATCCGGATCAACGGCACCGTGGTCGGCGCCATGGCCGGGCTGCTCATCCACACCGTCGCGACCGCCCTCGGAGGCTGACCCCGGGGCGGCCTATCCTTGCCAGCACCTGTCGGTACGCGCGTAGAGGAAGTAGGGAACCACCGTGGTCCAGCCGGACGGAAGTCGGATCGGAAACCCCAGTGGCCAGGGGGGCATCGAGGCGTTCATCGCCGGGATGCCCAAGGCGGAGCTGCACGTCCACCACGTGGGCTCGGCCTCGCCGCGCGTCGTCGCCGAGCTGGCGGCCCGCCACCGCGGCCGCTCGAAGGTGCCGGTCGACCCGGCGGCGCTCGCCGAGTACTTCACCTTCACCGACTTCGCGCACTTCATCGACGTCTACCTGAGCGTCGTGGACCTGATCCGCGACGCCGAGGACGTCCGCGCGCTCACCTACGGCGTGGCCGAGGACATGGCGCGCCAGAACATCCGGTACGCCGAACTGACCATCACCCCGTACTCCTCGGTCAAGCGGGGCATCCCGGACGTCGCCTTCATGGAGGCGATCGAGGACGCCCGGCTGCGCGCCGAGAAGGAGCTCGGGGTCGTACTGCGCTGGTGCTTCGACATCCCCGGCGAGGCCGGCCTGGAGGCCGCCGAGGAGACCGCCCGGCTCGCCGTCGACCTGGCCCCCGAGGGCCTGGTCAGCTTCGGCCTCGGCGGCCCGGAGATCGGCGTGCCGCGCCCGCAGTTCAAGCCCTACTTCGACCGGGCGCGGGCGGCCGGCCTGCGCAGCGTCCCGCACGCGGGCGAGACCACCGGGCCGGAGACGGTCTGGGACGCGATCCGGGTGCTCGGCGCCGAGCGCATCGGGCACGGCACGCAGTCGGTGAAGGACCCGGCGCTGCTGGACCACCTGGGCGAGCACCGGATCCCGCTGGAGGTCTGCCCGACCTCCAACATCGCCACCCGGGCGGTGGAGCGGATCGAGGAGCACCCGATCAAGCGGATGGTGGACGCCGGGCTGCTGGTCACCATCAACAGCGACGACCCGCCGATGTTCGGCACCGACCTCAACGCCGAGTACGCCGTCGCGGCGCGGCTGCTGGGCCTGGACGAGTCCGGGGTGGCGGCGCTGGCGCGCAACGCGGTCGAGGCGTCCTTCCTGGACGTGGCGGGCAAGGCGCGGCTGGCGGGCGAGATCGACGCGTACCTGGCGGGCTGGAAGGCCTGATTCCCGGCGTCCGCCCTGGTGGACGCCCTGTGAAGTGCCCCGTGAACCGCCCCGCCGGCAGCTGCCGGCGGGGCGGTTTTCTGTCCCCATTCGGACATGGTGCCAAAGTGGCGCCATTAATGGCTCGACATGGCACCACTGCTGTGCCATGCTGAAGCCATGGACCTCACGCCGTACGTCGAAAACCTTCGGAACGAGCTCGCGGTGGCCGCGGGCACGGGCGGGGACGAAGCCCGCGCGCTGGCCGAGCGGCTGACGCTGCCGCTGGATTCGGCCGTGCGGCTCACCCTGCTCAACGCGCTCTCGGCCGCGATGGGCGAAGTGACCCGCGAGCTCGCCCCCGGCTCGGTGGACGTGCGGCTGCGCGGGCTCGATCCCGAGTTCGTGGTCACCGTACCGCCCGGCACCGACGCCTTCCACGGTGATGTGCCGCCCGTGGTGCCACCGATGGCGCCGATGGTGGCATCGGTGGTGCCAGTGGCGCCGCCAGTGGTGCCGGAGTCGGACGAGACGGGCACCGCCCGGATCAACCTGCGCCTGCCCGCCCACCTCAAGGCCCGGGCGGAGGAGGCCGCCGGGCAGGAGGGCCTCTCCCTCAACGCCTGGCTGGTCCGGGCCGTCGCCGGCGCGCTGGAGGCCGGCGAGCCGGCCGCCCGCCCGGCCGCCGCACCGGCCCCCCAGCCGACGGTCCGCCCGCGCCGCGGCGGCCAGGGCTTCACCGGCTGGGTCCACTGACGCTTCCGCCCGCTCCATCCGCTCCGCCTGCCAGACCCGCTCCATCCGCTCCATCCGCGCTCCATCCGCAACGACGTCACCCCCGCTCCGACCAGCGGGAACACCCATCAGAGTCAAGAGGACGGGACAGCCATGCCTACGTACGAGACCGACGGACCGATCTCCGCCACCCTCGAATTCGAGATCGGCTCGGTGCGGATCAGCGCGAGCAAGCGCACCGACACCGTGGTCGAGGTCAAGCCCGCCAACCCCGCCGAGGAGGCGGACGTCAAGGCCGCCCAGCAGACCCAGGTCGACTACGCCGGCGGCCGGTTCACCCTCAAGGGCCCGAAGAAGCGCTCGCCGTTCGGCCGGATCGGCTCGATCGACATCCTGATCGAGCTGCCGGCGGGCTCCGAGGTCAACGCCGACGCCCCGATGGCCACCTTCGTCGCCGAGGGCCCGCTCGGCGACTGCCGGCTGAAGACCTCGCTCGGCCGGATCCAGGTCGAGCAGGCTGCGAGCGCGCGGCTCAAGACCGACCACGGGGAGGTCCGGGTGGACTCGGTCGCCGGGGACGCGGAGGTCTCCGGGCTCGGCCGGGTCGCGGTCGGCACGGTCGGGGGCACGCTGACGGTCAAGAACAGCAACGGCGACACGGAGGTCCGCGAGGTCCACGGGGCGCTCAAGGCCAGCTCCTCCTTCGGCCGGATCGAGGTCGGCACCGCCCACGCCGGGGTGGACGCCAAGACGGCGCACGGCCCGATCCGGATCGGCCGGGTGGAGCGCGGCCAGGTCACCATGCAGACCTCCCTGGGGGACTTGGAGGTCGGCATCGCGGAGGGCACGGCGGCCTGGCTCGACGTGCACAGCAAGGTCGGCACCGTGCGCAACGCCCTCGGTGCGACGCAGGGCCCGGGCGACGCCCGGGAGACCGTCGAGGTCCGCGGCCGCACCCAGCTCGGCGACGTCGTGATCCGGAGGGCGTGATGGCGGCGATCTCGGCAGTCGGACTGACCAAGTCCTACGGCGACAAGGCCGTGCTGAACGGCATCGACCTGGAGATTCCGGCGGGCAGCGTGTTCGCCCTGCTCGGGCCGAACGGCGCCGGCAAGACCACCACCGTGCAGATCCTCTCCACCCTGATCCCGGCCGACGGCGGGGTGGCCCGGGTGGCCGGGCACGACGTGGTCGAGCAGGCCTCCGGGGTGCGGGCGGCGATCGGTGTCACCGGCCAGTTCTCGGCGGTGGACAACCTGCTCACCGCCGAGGAGAACCTGCTGCTGATGGCGGACCTCAACCACCTCCCCCGTCGGGAGGGGCGGAGGCGGGCCGAGGAACTGCTGCGGCGGTTCGACCTCACGGAGGCGGCGCGCAAGCCGGTCGTCACCTTCTCCGGCGGCATGCGGCGCAAGCTCGACCTGGCGATGACGCTGGTCGGCGATCCGCGGGTGATCTTCCTCGACGAGCCGACCACCGGGCTGGACCCGCGCAGTCGGCGGACGATGTGGGAGATCATCCGGGGACTGGTCGCCGACCACGGGGTGACGATCTTCCTCACCACCCAGTACCTGGACGAGGCCGACGAACTCGCCGACCGGATCGCCGTCCTGGACGGCGGGCGGATCGTCGCCGAGGGCACGGCGGACGAGCTGAAGCGGATCGTCCCCGGCGGGCGGATCCGGCTCCAGTTCGCGGACGCGGCCCAACTGGGGGCTGCCGCCGGGCTGTTCGACTACGCGGCGGTCGACACCGAGGCGCTGCGGCTGGACATCCCGGGGGACAACTCCGTGGTCACCGTGAAGGCGGTGCTGGACGCGCTCGACAACGCCTCGGTCCGGGCCGAGTCGCTGGTCGTGGAGACGGCCGATCTGGACGACGTGTTCCTCACCCTGACCGGGGAGAGCGTCCGATGAGCGCTTCGGTGAGCTACGCGGTCAGTGACTCGCTGACCATGCTGCGACGCAACCTCAAGCACGCGCTGCGGTACCCGTCCCTGACCTTCGCGGTCGTGATCATGCCGGTCATGATGCTGCTGCTGTTCAACTACGCCTACGGCGGCGCGCTCGGCGCGGGCATCGGCGGCGGCAGCTACATCGACTACGTGACGCCCGGCATCCTGCTGATGGCGGCCGCCTCGGGGTCGCTGGTCACGGCGATCGGGGTCTGCGTCGACATGACGGAAGGCATCGTCAACCGCTTCCGCACGATGGCGATATCGCGCTCGGCCTTCCTGGCCGGGCACGTGGTCGGCAGCGTGATACAGACCATGCTCGGCCTGGTCCTGGTGGTCGGCGCGGCCCTCGCGATGGGCTTCCGGCCCAACGCCGGGCTGGTGGAATGGCTGGCGGCCGTCGGACTGCTGCTGTTCGTCACCATCGCGCTGACCTGGATATCGGCGGGCATCGGGCTGGTCGCCAAGACGGTGGAGAGCGCCAGCAACCTGCCGATGCCGATTCAGTTCCTGCCCTTCATCGGCAGCGCCATCGTCCCGCCCGACTCGATGCCGACCGCCCTGCGGTGGTTCGCCGAGTACCAGCCGTTCACGCCGATCATCGAGACCCTGCGGGGGCTGCTGATGGGCACCCCGATCGGCAACAGCGCCTGGAGCGCGCTGGCGTGGTGCACCGGGCTGACGCTGATCGGCTACTTCTGGTCGAGGAGCGTCTTCTACCGGCGGTGACGGGGGTACGGCCGGTAGCGGGAGGCCCGGGTGGACAGCGATGTCCGCCCGGGCCTCCCGGCGTCGTGGCCGGTCCTGAGTCGTGGCCGGTACCGGTGGACGCCCCAGGCCTGGGCCGGAGCCGACCGGAGCCCCAACCGCCGGACATCCGGTAGTAAAGTCCGGGCAAAGGCTCACCCTGGGGAGGGGCGCATGACGGCGGCACGTCGCAAGCGGATCGTGTGGTGGCTCAGAGGTGTGGCGCTGGCGGCGCTCCTCGTCTATCTGCCGGGCTATCAGGCCTCGTTCTCAGGTGGGCTGGTGGAGGTCGAGCGCTGGCTCAACCACCCGCTGCCGCTGCTCGGCGCCACCGTCGCGCTGGCCGTGGTCTCGCTGGTGATCCAGTTCGAGTTCCGCACCTGGTGGTCGCAGGTCGGCTGCGCGGCCGCCCTGGTGTCGCTCGTCTTCCTCGGGGGGTTGGCCGTGCTCCTGTCGCTGCTGCTCGACCGCGACGGGCAGCCCGTCAGCCGGAAGAGCCACCCGGAGCGCCCGGACCGCGTGCTGACCGTGACCGACGTCGCCTTCTCGATCGACCCGATCTACCGGGTCGAGCTGTTGACCGGCAGCGGCTGGTCCGCCCGCCACTGGGAACTGGGCGAATGGGACATCCGTGGCGGCGAGTTCGGCAGGGTCGACTGGTCCGGGCCGGACCGGATCGCTGTGACCGGGGTGAAGGGGACCGAGACCGTGGTGTTCACCCTCGACCCGGACGGCCGGCCGAGCCGGCAGGGCCCGGCGCCCCGGTAGGCCGGGAGGCCGGTAGAGCTGAGGGGAGCGGTGGGGGCGGGCGCGGGCCGGGGGGGCCGCCCGCGGCCCCCCCGCCGCCCGCGCCCGGGGGGGGGGGCAACGGCCCGGCCTGGCACCCAAGTTGGACTAGACCACTGAAGTGGATTCGGCACT